>JACNFO010000015.1 GCA_014384565.1 Candidatus Pseudothioglobus aerophilus | reverse complement strand
GCACTAATAATTTAATGGATAGAATACAGGATTGAAATATAGAATTTCTAAATTTCACATCTACCTCAGTTTTCTCGATTGACTAGCTATTCAAAAGGGGTGGGTAGGGGTCTCTTTTAAGGCAATTCTTGGCTATATATGTGTGCAAATATGTGCAATTTTGAGCATATATAAAATCTTTATTTATTGATTTTTTGGTATAATTCACCGATGAAATACATAGTGTATTTCTGGTTAATAAATAATATGATTAGTTAATATTTATCGGCAAGCCATTACCTCTGCAGGCACGAGGTTGAAATTCAAAGTCTGCTGTGTTTTGCCTTGTGTATAATTACGCGATTTGGCCATATAGCTCAGTTGGTAGAGCAAGGGACTGAAAATCCCTGTGTCCCTAGTTCAATTCTAGGTGTGGCCACCATTTTTAAAAGCCGAATTAGACGATTGTCTAATTCGGCTTTTTTAACTAATTTTCTAGCTTGAAGCGCGCGTCTTCCAGAAGAATAAAGCTGCCAAAACTATTGCAGGCAATAACGACATAGGGTCAAGCAAAGCAGCATCTGTTGAAATGTGTAAAACCTGAACTGCAATTAGTGCAAGGTTGATATACACACCATAAATAATACACACTTTATTGAGGTTGTCGCCAACCCAAGATGGTGCCATCCATGCAAATAGTCCAAGTCCAAACAGTGGAACAGATAGAACCTGGCCAAAAGACCTCATATTTTCGCTAACTGTCCAGCCTGCACCCTGTGCGGCCATTTCAGGCGCAACCCAAAATAATATTGCATAAACCCAAATAAAAATAGCTTGAGCTCTAAGTAGATTTTGTAAAGTCATTTTTTACTCCTAAAGTTATTAAAGTTTTTTATAAAGCTCAAAATGAGCTAAATATAATTATAAACTTTAATAGGAATAATTCCGGTTAAATACGGCGACAGCTTTTTAGTGAAGCTGAGTAGGACTTATAAAGTCCTGTTTTGAGGGCTGTAATGTTTCTTGAATAAAGAGAACGCCTATACGAACAAACTCAACGATTTCATAAAAGTCTTGAGTGTTTTCGTCATTATCTAATAGGTCAGCATCCATCTGAGAAATCTCACTAATGTCCCTGATCATCTCTAGTACCTCTTCGTCTGAGGCCTCTACCGAGCTCAGTCCAAGGCCAACCAATAGTCCTTGGCACCACTCAATAAGAGTATTTGCTTGCTCTCTTAGTAGTGACTCGTCATCTGCGATAACAGGCCAAAAATTTAACGTAGGGTCCGAGAGTTGTTCATTGGTGTTATTAAATATCTCTGCAAGCACATGATGCGCTTCCTTTTCAATTAGGTTATTTAAATCAATAGTGACTAGTATTTCATTTAGCCAGTCATCTAATTGAATATCTTGCTTGACACAATAAAATCCGCATAATAGTCCATGGGCTGAAGAAATTGTATCATCGGTATTAAGCTTTTGAAGGGCATCTTTTGCCAGTTCATAATTGATAGGTTGACTCATTTTTAAAATGCTCCAGCTAAGATTTCCATGACGGCCATTCGAACTGCAATGCCATTCGTTACCTGTTGAAGGATAACTGATTGGGGTCCATCCGCAACCGATGACTCAAGCTCGATTCCTCTGTTAACAGGCCCTGGATGCATGACAATTGCATCGGGCTTTGCAAATTTTAAGGCCTCACTTGTAATTCCAAAGCTATCAAAGTAGGTCTGCTCATCTGGGATATCCGCGCCAATCATTCTTTCTTTTTGCAGCCTCAAAGAGATAATAACGTCAGCACCTTCGATACCTTTTTGAAGATTATCAAAGCGCTCTAAGCCAGGCGTTTCTTCTTTGTAATGAAGAGTGTCCGGAGCAATCAATCGAATGTCGGTTGTGCCTAAAGTTTTCATGGCCTGTATTCCAGATCGCGCAACACGCGAATGTCTTATGTCACCAACAATTGCAACGGATAAGTTATCAAAGGTTTTTTTATGCTGCCTAATGGTTAGCATGTCTAGAAGGGCTTGGGTCGGATGAGCATTAATTCCATCCCCTGCATTTATGATGGATACGCCTTTCATGTTTTCTGCAACTCGATGTGGGAGGCCATTTTGTTTGTGACGAATCACGAACATATCGATTTGCATTGCCTTGAGGGTGTGCATAGTGTCCATCAAGGTTTCATTTTTTTTAGTTGCTGAATTTGCAAGGTCAACGTTAATTGTTTTAGCGCTTGTTCGTTTGCCAGCTATTTCAAAAGTATTTCGTGTTCGAGTTGAAGGCTCAAAGAAGAGATTGGCGACAGACATATCTCTTAAGATCTTAGATTTCTGGAGCTGGCCTTTTTTATCGACATGGTCATCAGCGACGTCTAATATTTTTTCGAGTTGTTTTTTTGGAAGACCTTTTAAACCTAAAAGATGCGCTAGCCTTCCATTTGAGTTTAGTTGAGAATCGTTGCTAATCGTGTGTGGTTTCATTGAGCCAAGTTTGCAAAATTAGTTCGGCTGAGCGCTTATCTACATCACCTCTATCAGCATTCTTGTGGGCGTAGTGCCATTTTAGTTGTTTTTTTGCTTCTGAAGAGGATAAATACTCGTCCATAAAAAAGACTTCAACATTGAACCGCTTTGTTAGTTTTCTGCCAAACGACTTTGCTATAAAGGTCATCTCTTGTTCCTTGTTTTCTTTGTCAAGAGGAAGCCCAACAATAAAAGCATCCGCCTTATGTTGCTTAATGATTAGCTCAAGATGTCCCCAATTTGTAGAGCCATCTTTATGATGAAGGACCGTATCAATTCCGCTTGCATGAGAGGTCAGGCTATTGGCAATAGCGATACCGGTGCGTTTAGTCCCTACATCAAAACCAAGGTAGGTTTTGACGGTCATTGAAGCTGTTGAAATAATTCATAACCGACATACCCATCCGCTGTAAGGCCAATGTCAGACTGGAACTGTCTAGTTGCTTTTCGGGTTTTAGATCCCGCCATACCGTCAGGAGTGCCCGTATCATAGCCCAGTAAATTCAAGGTATTTTGAATTTGCATAATGTCTTCTTTGCTAAGGAGAGGCTCATCAATCGTTTTTGCGTATAGTTTTGCGTTGCCGTTAAGCCTATCAGATAGATAAGCAACCGATAGAGCATACAAGATAGAGCGGTTCCATCCCATTATTGCATCAAAGTTTCGATACACTAAAAATGCCGGCCCTCTGTGACCCATTGGCACAATTAAAGAGGCCTTAAAGTTTGATTTTGGTAGGTTTGAGTTGTTACCTCGTCGAACCCCAAGTGCCGCCCATTCGTTAACTGTTTTTTTATTATTTAGCCCAGTTAATTGATAGTCAAAGTTTTTAGGAATTAAGGCTTCCCTTCCCCATTTTTCATTTTTTTCCCAGCCAAGCTTGTTTAGAAAGTTAGCAGCACTGGCATAGATATCAGCCTTCTCATTCCACAGGTCTACTTTGCCATCATTATTGGCATCAACGCCATAAGCGATGACATTGGTTGGCATAAATTGCACTGCGCCCATTGCTCCGGCCCAAGATCCAGTTGCATCAAACGGAATGGTTTTTTTATCCATCAACTTTAAAACAGCAATTAGCTCTCTTGTAAAAAACTTTGATCGTCTTTTGTCGTAGGCAAGTGTTGCCAAAGAGCGAATAAGGCTATCACTCCCCATATAATTTCCATAGTTACTTTCAAGTCCTAAAAATGCCACTATAACGTGGGCTGGGACGCCGTACTTTTCAGAGGTTTTACTTAGTAATGAAGCATTATTCTTTAACGTGTCTTTACCATTATTAAGGCGAACATTACTAACTCTTTTGTTTACATAGTGCCAAAAATTTTCATTAAACTCAGCTTGAGCTTTGTCCGATGTAATGGCAGAAGGTCTTGGCGTAAGCTCAAAGAAAGCCTTATCAATGGTTGATTTAGAAACGCCCTGCTCAGTTGCAGTTTTGCGGACCTGATCCAGAAATTCTTGAAACGAATGTGAGCTTGCAAAAACGCTTGAAGTAAGAAAAAAGAGACAAAAAAATCTTAAAAACATAAGTAAATTATAGTGCGTGAATTCGTTCTTATTTTAATACTTTTTTTGAAGTAATGATGGGGATGGATGGGAAAAAATAACATTATTTAGAAATAAATTAAAATTATCTGCGGTATTAATCTCAAATAAAGAAGATAATTATAAAATTATAAAAATCAATCCTTAATTTGATGGCAACCTATAGGCCTCTTGCAGAGATTCTAAGACCCAGTGAGCTGAGTGAGTTTATTGGTCAGCGGCATTTGCTTGACCCTGATAAGCCAATTGGAAAAGCTTTGGCGGACAATCAGCTGCACTCAATGATTTTATGGGGGCCTTCTGGTGTTGGAAAAACTACCCTTGCCCGGATTATCTGCTCGCAGATGGGAGCCCATTTTGAGCAAATGTCAGCAGTACTTGACGGTATTAAAGAGCTTAGAAATGTAATAGAGCATGCCCAGCTCTATGAGCATCAGGATAAAAATACGATACTCTTTGTTGATGAAATTCATCGTTTTAATAAAGCCCAGCAGGACGCTTTTCTGCCCCATATTGAGTCTGGATTAATTACATTAATTGGAGCAACTACAGAAAACCCTTCTTTTGAAATTAACTCATCTTTACTCTCAAGATCAAGGGTTTATATTCTTGATAAGCTAAGCAGTGAGGACCTCTCAACCATTGCCTCAAAAGCATTAAAGAATCAGGATATCCTGCTTGATGATGACGGATCACTAGCTCTGATTGTAAACAGCAGTGATGGTGATGCCAGGCGCTTAATTAACATCATTGAGCAGCTAACTGAAACATCAAACAAAACACTAAATAGAGGTGATATTGCTAAAACGCTGCAGGAAAAAGTAAGCAGCTTTGATAAGGGCGGAGATATTTATTACCAGCAGCTTTCTGCATTCCACAAGTCCGTCAGGGGCTCTTCTCCAGATGGCGCCCTTTATTGGATGGCAAGGATGATTGTTTCAGGCTGTGATCCAAAGGTCATTGCTCGTAGGCTTTTAGCAATTGCATCAGAGGATATAGGCAACGCCGATCCAAGGGCACTTCAAATTACCATTAATGCCTGGGATGTTTATGAGCGCCTCGGAGATAAAGAAGGAAATAGAGCCATTGCGCAAGCGGCTGTTTTTTGTGCGTGTGCGCCAAAATCGAATGCAGTTTATAGCGCATTTAATCAGGCTATAGAGGCAGCAAAGAATACCGGTGACTTTGAAGTGCCTCCTCATCTTAGAAACGCAAGCACCAGGTTGATGGAGGAGTTAGGGCATGGAAAGGGTTATCGTTATGCGCATCATGATCCTGATGGTTTTAGTAAGGGTCAGACGTATTTCCCTGAGGAGATGGGGGAGCAAATATATTATGAGCCCACTGATCGAGGACTAGAGATTAAAATTAAAGAAAAGTTGCAGCAGCTTAGGTCGAATTTATGAACACTTTAACGTCCATTGTAAGCATCGGTATAGGCGCCACTGTCGGAGCTACTTGCCGATACTATATTGGTGTTTTTTCACTTCATTACTTTGATAAAGCCTTCCCCTATGGAACCTTAATTTCAAATATTATTGGCTCATTCATGGCAGGGCTATTGGTAGTTTTTGTCTTAGAAAAACTCTTTCTTAGTGAAACATACCGGTTAATGCTGCTTGTTGGACTGGCAGGCTCTCTAACTACCATGTCAGCGCTTTCAATTGAGTCTGTTGAGATGCTTAGTGGCGGCAACTATAGCCAGGCGTTATTAAATATCTTGTTAAATTTAGGGCTGTCACTTCTTGCTGCAAGCCTTGGCGTAGTGCTTGCAAAATACGGATTTAATTTAGCGCAGAGCTAACTTAACTTCAACTTCATCTAAGAGAATAGAAGAGATATTGAGATTAAACTGACTATCAAGCTCTCGAATGCAGGTTGGGCTGGTTACGTTTATTTCGGTAATGTAATCACCGATAACATCAAGCCCAACGAACATGAGCTCTTTTTCAATGAGCATTGGGGCAATTTGACTGCATAAATATCGATCCCTTTCTGATAGTGGTTGACCAACCCCTTTTGCCCCTGCAGCTAAATTCCCCTTAAAGTTTCCCTCTGCTGGTATTCGAGCGAGCGCATAATCAACAGGCCTTCCATTAATTAATAAAATACGTTTGTCACCGTCTTTTATTTCTGGCAAAAACTCTTGAGCCATAATATAGCGACTGCCTTGATGGGTTATTTTTAGGAGTACTTCCTCGATATTTTTATCCCCTTTTGTAAGCTTAAATATATCAGTTCCGCCCATTCCGTCCAGCGGCTTAACCACCGCTGTTTTAATTTTGGAGATAAACTCTGAAAGCTTTTGAATATTTGAGCTGACAAGTGTTTCTGGAATGCAGTCCGGAAAATTTAAAGCAAAAAGTTTTTCGTTAGCATCCCGAAGGGAGCTTGGCCTATTCACCACTAAAACCCCGCTATTCGCTGCCTGCTCTAGAAGATAAGTCGCATAAATATAATCCATGTCAAACGGAGGGTCTTTGCGCATAAACACAACATCTATATTATTTAGCGGGAGTTCTTCAATGTCCTCACACTCATACCAATCATGCTTAGAGTCTTTGACTAATGTCTTACGGGCATTGGCAGTAACTTTTCCGTCTCCATAAAACATATCAGCGCTATCAAAAGTGTAAATATTCCATCCACGTTTTTGTGCTTCTAGCATCATGGCAAATGAGGAATCTTTAATTGGCTTAATGCTGGAAATATCATCCATCAGCACGGCGAGTATAATTGGCTTCATTGGGATAGTATAAAGTATTCAGATTAATTAATAATATACATGCCCGTCAAAATATGTTGAAGTAGCGAGGTTAAGGGCGTATAATTTCGCCTCTTTAGTGCGGGGTGGAGCAGTATGGTAGCTCGTCGGGCTCATAACCCGAAGGTCATAGGTTCAAATCCTATCCCCGCTACCAATTTAGACCCCCTCTTTTGGGGGTTTTTATTAGGAATTTTTTGTGGCTAAGATATCTGACAAAGTAGTTGCGTTAATTAATCCAAGTATCCATGATTTGGGTTATGAACTGGTGGGCGTTGAGTACGTTGCCAGTGGCAAACACTCTATTTTGAGGCTTTACATAGATTCAGAGGAAGGCATTGGGGTGGATGATTGTGAGGTTGTCTCCCGCCAAGTTAGTGCAATAATGGACGTTGAGGACCCAATAAGTGGGCAGTACAATCTTGAGGTATCGTCGCCCGGTATTGAGAGGCCTCTTTTTAGTATTGCACATTACCAACGATTTTTGGGACATGATGTTCGTTTGAGAACATTCAGGCCAATTGATGGAAGAAGAAACTTTACTGGTGCTATTGGTAGCGTTAGCGAAGCTAGTAATTCACTAGAATTAGTAACAGAGCTCGGCCCTGTTACTTTGGAGATAGATTTAATCGAAAAAGCAAATTTAGTTGCTCATTTTTAGGAGAGGCGCATGGATGGTAAAGAGTTATTTTTAATGGTTGAGGCAATCTCAAACGAAAAGAATATAACCAAAGATGATGTTATAGAGTCATTAGAAGAGGCGTTAGCTGTTGCGACAAAGAAGCGAAATAATATTGAAGTTCGTGTTGAGGTTGACAGGCATACTGGTGAATTTAATACCTTTAGGCGATGGTTAGTCATTGAGGACGGTGAAAAATTTGTTGATGATGATGGGGAGATGTTTGATCCAGAGGTTCATATTTACCAAGCAGATTCTAACGGCCTAGAGATTGATGCTTTTGTTGAAGAGCCTATGGAGTCTCTAGAGTTTGGAAGAATTGCAGCCCAAGTTGCTAAACAGGTAATCATTCAAAAGGTTCGTGAAGCCGAAAGAACAGTTATTGTTGATAACTATACACAGCGTGTTGGTGAAGTTGTTATGGTTACAGTCAAGAGAGTTGATAGAGGAAACGTCTTTGTGGATATGGGCGGAATTGATGGCATGATTTCAAAGTTTGACTTGATACCGAATGAGTCAATTAGAAAAAATGATCGTTTAAGGGCTTATATTAAAGAAGTTAAGTCTACTCCGCGCGGCGCACAAATTTTTCTGAGCCGAACCGTCAACGACATGATGATCGAGCTTTTTACTATGGAAGTGCCTGAAATCAGTGAAGGCGTAATAGAAATTAAGGCTGGAGCGAGAGACCCAGGTCTTCGCTCTAAGCTTGCAGTTAAGGCAAAAGATAAGCGGATAGATCCGATTGGTTCATGTATTGGTATGAGGGGTGCACGCGTTCAAGCTGTCTCAAACGAACTAAATGGAGAGCGAGTTGATATTATTCTTTGGGATGAAGATCCTGCACAGTTTGTAATTAATGCAATGGCCCCAGCAGAGGTTAGCTCAATTGTAGTGGATGAAGAGAAAGGCTTTATGGATATTGCCGTTGAGGAGGATCAATTAGCACTTGCTATTGGTAGGGGTGGTCAGAACATTAAGCTAGCAAGTAGACTTACTGGGTGGAAACTTAACGTAATGTCTATTAGCGATGCAGATGACATCCAGGCGAAAGAGCTTCAGAAAACAGGCGAAAAGCTTGCTGAAAAACTTGGTGTTGATGCAGAAGTAGCCGCTGTCTTGATTGATGAGGGCTATACAAATCTTGATGAAATAGCTGAGGCTGAATCGGACGCACTATCCAAAATTGAAGAATTTGACTCTGATATGGTGGGTGAGCTTCAAGAAAGAGCTCAGGATGCGCAGTTAGTTAAAGCATTAACAGATGCAGAGTCATTAGAAATCTTGCTCAGTGTTGAAGGTGTTGATGAGGCATTGGCAGCAGCACTTGTTGATGCTGAAATTACCACAGTAGATGCATTAGCTGAGCTGTCAATTGTTGAGGTTTTGGAAATTCAAGATGTTGGTAATGATAGCGCTTCTGCTGTTATCATGGCAGCCAGAGAAAAAGAAGGCTGGTTTGACTAACTCTTATAGAGGTATCTTAAGTATCAATAACTAGAATATATAGGCAAAAATATGGCACATACTGTAGAAAGTTTATCAAAACTACTCAAAAAAACACCTGATCAGGTTATATCTATTTTATCTGGGGCAGGTATTTTAGGAAAAACAGCTGAATCGAATATTTCTGCAGATGAGAGGCAGATTCTAATGTCTAGCTTGAGCAAGCGCTCCACCATTAAGTCAAGTATTTCTGTTTCCAGAAAAACCACAAAGCCTACTTCTAATACATCCTCCTCCGGCGGTGTAAAGATTCAGGTGAAAAAGAAACGCGAGGCTCCTCAAGCTGCGCAAGCTGAGCAGGTTGATGATGCTGCAATATTAAAAGCGAGAGAGGCTTTGGAAGCTGGCAGGATTGCTGAAGCAAAAGATGAGCAGCATGATGCGAAAAGAAATGACATGGTTCGCCAACAAAAAATTAAAAATGAAGAGCAGTTGGCTCAAAAAACACAAAAAGAATTAACTGAGAAGGAAGAGCAGGATAAAAAGGACAAGGAAAAGCTAGAGGCAGAAAAATCAAACGATTTAAAGAAGAGTCCTAAGCGACTAAGATCTACCCCGTCACCCGCATCGAATCGAAAACAACTTCACGTTGCTAGGCATAATCCAAATCGAAAACTTAAGAAAAAAGAAAGAACACATATTTCACAGAAAACTCAGGATGAGCAGGCACAGCATGGCTTTCATATGCCAGTTGAGCCCGTAAAGCATGAAATTTTAATCCCAGAAACTATTAAAATATCTGAGTTAGCGATCAAAATGACGACTAAAGCAGGTGAAGTGCTAAAGGTCATGATGGGTATGGGCGTTATGGCTACCCTTAATGATGTAATCGATCAAGATACAGCGATGCTTGTGGTAGAGGAGATGGGACATACTCCTGTTGCAAGTAGTGAGGAGACAGTTGAAGATACTTTGGTTCAAGAGACTTATGATGATGCAGACTCTGTTCCAAGACCTCCAATCGTAACTATCATGGGCCATGTCGATCATGGAAAAACTTCACTTTTAGACTATATTCGAAAGTCAAAAGTAGCCTCTGCTGAGGCAGGTGGAATCACTCAACATATTGGCGCCTACCAGGTTGAGCAAAAGGGAAACCTAATTACCTTTATTGACACTCCAGGCCATGCCGCATTTTCAAAAATGCGTCTTCGCGGAGCCACCGCAACAGACATTGTAATTCTTGTGGTTGCAGCAGATGACGGCGTTATGCCCCAAACCATTGAGTCTATTAAGCACGCTAAAGATTCAAATGTGCCTATTATTGTGGCCATTAACAAGATAGATAAAGAAGGTGCAGATCTTGATAAAGTGAAGCAGGTACTTTCAACACACGACGTAATTTCTGATGAATGGGGCGGCGATGTTTTAATGGTTGGAGTTTCGGCGCATACAGGAGCAGGTGTTGATGAGCTTTTAGAAAGTATATCCTTAACGGCGGAAATGTCAGAAATTAAGGCTGTTGTTGATAAACCAGCCAGTGGCGTAGTTCTTGAGGCTCGTTTAGATAAAGGCCGTGGAAAAGTAACTACCATACTTGTTCAGTCTGGCACGCTTAAGAAGGGCGACATTGTCATTGCGGGCCAGGAGTATGGAAAAGTTAAGCAAATTATTGATGATAATGGTAAGCCAATTAATAAGGCAGGGCCATCAACACCGGTTGAAATTTTGGGTCTTTCAGGTGTTCCAGACTCTGGGGCTGAGGTTCTTGTTGTCTCTAGTGAGCGCAAGGCAAGAGAGGTAGCAGACTTTAGGAAGTCAAAAGATAGAGAGTCGAAACTTCAAAAGCAGCAAGCTGAAAAGATGGATAACTTCTTCGCCACTATGGAAGAGGGCGAAATTTCTACAGTAAATGTGGTAATTAAATCAGATGTACGCGGCTCAGCACAGGCCTTGGTTGAGGCTTTAGAAGAGCTCTCAACTGATGAAGTTAAAGTGAAAGTCGTGTCTTCAGGCGTAGGAGCCATTAACAATACCGATATTTCTTTGGCCAGCGCTTCAGAAGCTGTTGTTCTTGGTTTTAATGTTAGGGCGGACTCTGTTGCTAAGAAGGCGGCTGATACTGAAGGTGTTAAAATTGAGTATTACAGTATTATTTATAATTTAATCGATGATATTAAAGCGATTATGGGCGGTTTATTAAGTCCAGAATTAAGTGAAAATATTATTGGAATTGCGGGCGTTAAAGACGTATTTAGATCACCTAAGTTTGGAGATATTGCCGGCTGCATGGTTGAAGAGGGAGTTGTAAGGAAAGATAGTCCAATTCGTGTTTTGCGAGACAGTGTGGTAATTTATGAGGGTGAGCTAGAATCTCTAAGGCGCTTTAAAGAAGATGTAAAAGAAGTTAAATCTGGAACTGAGTGTGGAATTGGAGTATTAAACTACAAAGATGTTCAGCCTGGAGACCAAATTGAAGTATTTGAGCGCATAGAGCGTGCTAGAACATTATAGGACAGAGATTCTAAATGGCACAACAAATAAGTTTTAGGACCGAAAGAGTAAATGAACTTATTAAGCGTGAACTCGTCTTGTTATTATCGAAAGAAACGAAAGATCCTAGGCTCCAAGAGGTTGTTATTACTGACGTCATTGTTACTCGTGATTTAACCAGTGCAAAAGTTTTTTTCTCAGTCGAAGAGCTTTCTCAGAAATCTGTTGCAGCCTTGCTTAATAAGGCCAGTGGGTTTTTTAGAAAATCTTTATCAAAAGCTTTAGACTTAAGGCACACACCCGCACTAAACTTTATTTATGATACGGCTCCAAATGCTGGTGCTAGAATGGATGATCTCTTAAGTAAAATTTAAACCCATAGATAATGTCTAAACGCAACCCAAAAGGCAGAGACATCAACGGAGTTTTACTTCTTGATAAAGCGAGTGGCCATAGTTCCAATTCTGCCCTGCAAGATGTAAAACGATTGTTCGATGCTAATAAGGC
The DNA here is from genome assembly GCA_014384565.1 of Candidatus Pseudothioglobus aerophilus. Taxonomy (GTDB): domain Bacteria; phylum Pseudomonadota; class Gammaproteobacteria; order PS1; family Pseudothioglobaceae; genus Pseudothioglobus; species Pseudothioglobus aerophilus. Next base: position 9,468 of record JACNFO010000015.1, on the reverse strand, counting down.
TGGGCATACGGGAAGTCTTGACCCTCTTGCAAGCGGACTCTTGCCAATCTGCTTAGGGCAAGCAACAAAAGTTGCACAGTTTTTACTGAATGGCGATAAGCGCTATTTTGTGCGTGGTAGATTAGGCCAAATAAGTGACACGGGAGACTCGGATGGTCAGGTCGTTGATTTTGGTTCCACAGAGGGAGTCAATGAGCAAGCCATCAAAAATACTTTGTTAAATTTTGCTGGCAGTATCAATCAAGTTCCACCAATGTACTCTGCACTTAAGAGAAACGGGACGCCTCTTTATAAGCTTGCAAGAAAAGGCATTGAGGTTGCAAGAGAAGCGAGGCCAGTTACCATTCATGAGATAAAGTTCAAAGGCCTTGAAGAGGAAATTTTAAGCCTAGAAGTTTCGTGTTCAAAAGGCACGTATATTCGAACCTTGATTGAAGATATAGGAGAATCGCTAGGGTGTGGTGGTCATGTTATTGAGCTAAGAAGAGTTGGGTTCACTCATTTTGATATATCCCAGGCCAGAACTTTTGAGGAGCTAGTGGAGCTCAAAAATAAGGGTTTAAGCGCACTGGACTCAACTCTTATTTGTGCGGATGAAATGCTGCCAAACCTGAAAGGGCTTTATTTGGATGCTGAACAAACACTCGATATTAAGCATGGAAGAAAGGTTCATTTTTCTGGCCTAGATGTTGGGCAAAAAATTAAGCTTTATGACGAAAAAAAACAGTTTATTGGTATTGGCGAGAATAATGTCTTATCTGAAGTTTGGCCTAAAAGGGTTTTTGTTTGAGAAGAAAATTTTTCAAGCTTAGTGTTTAAAAGGAGTAGTTATGAAAGTTTTAATAATAGGCTCTGGTGGCCGTGAACATGCACTAGCTTGGCAGTGCTCTTTATTTGATGAAGTGGAGCATGTATTTGTTGCACCCGGTAACGCCGGAACAAGTTTAGAGAAAAAAATATCAAATATTCAGATAGATCCTGAAAACATCCCGGAACTAATTGCGTTTGCTAAAAGTGAACTTATAGACATTACAGTTGTTGGGCCAGAGGCCCCTTTAGTTATGGGAGTGGTTGATGACTTCCAAGATGAAGGCCTGGCAATATTTGGACCTTCAAAGCTCGCATCTCAATTAGAGGGATCAAAAGCATTCTCTAAGGACTTTATGCATAGAAACAATATCCCAACAGCATTTTATAAAGTCTTCACTGAATCTAAGCTTGCCATTGAATATGTCAAAGAGATGGGCACGCCTATTGTTATAAAGGCGGATGGGCTCGCTGCTGGGAAAGGGGTAATTATTGCAAACACCCTAAATGAAGCAACACTTGCTATTAATGATATGCTCGAAGGAAATCGATTTGGAGAGGCGGGATCAAGAGTAGTCATAGAAGAGTTTTTAATGGGGGAAGAGGCAAGCTTTATAGTCATGGTTGATGGAAGCAATATACTCCCAATGGCTACATCACAGGACCATAAGGCAAGAGATAATGGTGATAAGGGCCCAAATACTGGGGGGATGGGGGCATACTCACCTGCGCCTATAGTAAGTCCTTTAGTTTTTGATGATGCAATGGAAAAAATTATTAAACCAACTGTCGAGGCAATGAAATCCGAGGGCATGCCGTACACCGGCTTCTTATATGCTGGACTTATGATTGACGACAAAGGCATGACAAAAGTACTCGAGTATAACTGTAGATTTGGAGACCCTGAAACGCAGCCAATAATGATGCGTTTGAAATCCAATTTAGCTAAATTATGTATTTCAGCCACTCAGGGTAATTTGGATTCAGAAAAAGCTGAATGGGATGAGAGGACTTCTTTGGGGGTAGTAATGGCTGCTTCTGGGTATCCAGAGCTCTATACAAAAGGAGAAATAATTAATCTACCCATAGAAGAGGCTGACTCTAAAATATTTCATGCCGGAACAAAGTTGGATAAACAACATATTATCAGTAATGGCGGGCGAGTTCTTTGCGCAACTGCATTAGGCGCCGACATTAAAGAGGCTCAAGACAAAGCGTACCAGCTTATTAATAAAGTTAAGTGGAGCGGGAGCTACTTTAGAACTGATATTGGCTTTAAAGGTATATAGGGTGCTGAATATTATTGGCGTGGATGAGGCTGGAAGGGGCCCATTAGTTGGGAGTGTGGTTGCAGCAGCAGTAATTTTCCCCGTTAATTTTTATATTGAGGGCCTCACTGACTCTAAGAAATTAACAGAAAAAAAACGTGAAGATTTCTACTGCCAGATTACTAATCAGTGCTTTTGGTCAGTGGCTGAAGCTAGCAGCATTGAAATTGATGAGATCAATATATTGCAAGCAACAATGCTTGCGATGACAAGAGCAATAAATAGTTTACAGCTACAGCTGTTAAGTCAAAATCAAGACGAGAGATTTCAAGTGCTTGTCGATGGAAATCGTTGCCCAGATGTTGATAATTGCCGTGCAATAGTTAAAGGAGATTTGACAGAGTCTGTTATTTCCGCCGCATCAGTTATTGCAAAGGTTACAAGAGACAGACAAATGCAGGAACTGGATTTAAGGTTTCCTGAGTACGGGTTTAAAAATCACAAAGGATACGGCACGAAAGAGCACCTTATTGCCTTATCAAATCACGGCCCAATTGATGGACAGCATCGACGCACTTTTAGGCCAATAAAAAATCTTTAGTTTGTTTCTAGTTCGTAGATTTGTTGCTGTAACTCATTTTGAGCAGCTTCAAGCTCTGCTTTTTTTGCTTCAAGAATAGCTCTCTTCTCTGCCTCTTCTTTTTTCTTGTTATCCTTTGCAATTTCTTCAGCAGGCCTTGTCGCTAAGTAGTTAAAAAGTTTAACCACTTGTTTTACATTTTTTGCTTTACTAGCAACATTGGTAGCCTGTTCTGCCTCTCTTTTAGTCACAGAGCCCATTAAGTAGACTGTCGCCCTTTCAGTAAGGACTGAAACATGAGCCGGATGAAATACTTCTTGATCAAGGAATAGCGCTTCTATCTGAACCGAAATCACTCCATCTCTAGCACGGTTTAAGTAGCTACTATTTGGCATCACTGCTACTTCATTAATGAGCTGTTTCATCTTGGGCGCCCTTTTCTTAACTGTTTCCTCAAGATAGCTTTTAAGATCATCAGTTGGCACTTCACCAACCATTAATACAGATTTGTTGTAGACATTAAAGTTGATATGTGTATCGTCTAGCATCGAATCTTTGCTGACAATGTTTCCTAAATTCATATAAAGAGTTTTGTCATCCAAAATTTCACCCATGGTTCGTCGATCATTTGACATCGTGGCAACAGTAGTAACCGCTGCAGCCCCTTGTACTATTGGAACACACGAGCTCAAGATAGTGGATGATATAAGAAGCGCAGATAAGATAATTACTTTTTTCATTAGTACTCCTTGTTTCTAGTTAGCCAAAGCTTCAAAAAAAGATATCTCTATATTTTAAAGCAGTATCAGTGTTTATTAGGGCTAAAGACGTAGATAAATTTTGATAATATTGCACGTTAATAAAGCATAATGGTAATCATATATGAACCTTGGTCAAGACTTTGAGATGATGGGAAAGCTTTTTATTGTAGCAACTCCAATTGGTAACTTGAATGACATTACCTATAGGGCAATCGAAACGCTAAAGAATGTTGATATAGTTTTAGCTGAAGATACGAGGCATAGTAAAAAATTATTTGCACACTTTGAAATTACAACCCCATTAAGAGCTTTTCATGAGCACAATGAGCGAGAGAAGACTGAATCTATTATTGCCGAGCTAAATTCTGGCATTTCAATTGCACTGATCAGTGATGCTGGAACTCCTTTGATCAGTGATCCAGGCTATTTTTTAGTTTCACAGGCAAAAAAAGAAGGGATTGAGGTTGTCCCTATCCCAGGACCGAGTGCAATAATTACAGCCCTTTCAGCTTCTGGCTTAGCAAGCAATAGCTTTTCTTTTTTTGGGTTTCTGCCTTCAAAAAAAACTGCAAGAATTAAATATCTTCAGAATAAAACCGCCCTTAATGAGACCATTATTTTCTACGAATCGCCTAAGCGAATATTGGCAACTTTAACGGACATGTTGGAGGTATTTGGAAATGAGCGCAAGGTCTGCCTTGCCAAAGAGCTGACCAAGTCCTTTGAAACAATCCGGACTGACATAATAGAGAATGTAATCGAATACCTTAGTGCTGATTTAGCGCATCAAAAAGGTGAATTTGTAATACTAATATCTTCAGCTGATAAAATAGATCTTGTAGATGCTGAAAACCAATTAGGAAAAATTTTGCCAATCCTTTGTGCTGAAATGGGCGCATCAAAAGCGGCAAAATTGGCCGCTAAAATTACCGGCATCGATAAAAAACATTGCTACAATAAGGCTATAGAGTTATGAGTAATTTCTACAAACACCACATTTTTTTCTGTAACAATATCCGACAAGACGGGAAGCAGTGCTGCTCAGAAAACGGTGCGAAAGAGCTTTATCGTTATGCTAAAGACCAATGTCGGGCGAATTCTACATTGGGCAAGGGGCAATTTGGCGTTAGTGAATCCCGTTGTTTAGGTCGCTGTGAGGATGGACCCGTTGCAGTTGTTTATCCGGATAACATTTGGTACCAATACATTGATGAAGAGGATATTGATGAGATTCTTACATCTCATTTAGAGGGCGGTAAGGTGGTTGAGCGACTACGAATTAAATAGCTTTAGTTATTTCTCAAGTCGAGTAATGCCCTCAAGGATATATGGGTATAAGTTGCTCGCTATTATCTTGATACCCCTTTTATTAGGGTGCTTATAGTCGGCCTGTAAGTTTTTCTTTTCTAAAGCAATGTCTTTAAGTAAAAAAGGCATAAAAATTAAGTCGTATTTGGCAGCAAGTCTAGGATAAATTCCATCGAACTTAATCTTATAATCTGGCCCCATACTTTCAGGAGACTGCATTCCAGCCAGTATTACAATCGAGTTACTTTGATTAAACTTAGTGATTATTGAATCAAGGTTCTCCATTGTCAGCAATGGGTTAAGTCCCCTTAACATATCATTTGCACCAAGGCATACAACCACTATGTTTGGCCTATCTCCAAGAGACCAGTCCACCCTGGACAAGCCATTTTTAGAAGTGTTTCCAGAAATACTGGCATTAATAATGCTGACTGAAAAATTGTTATCTTCAAAATTACGCGTGAGCTCCGAGGCTAAATTCTCGTTTTGAGATAGCCCATATCCAGCCATCAGGCTGTCTCCATAGAGCATAATTTTTATGGGATTTGCAGCGTGAGCACTGGCAAATAAAAATATGCATATTAAGCCAGTAAATAGTGCTTTTAGCTTTAGTTTTTTTGAGATAATCATTGCCCGAATTTTATATTAGATTAAGCGATGAGTGAAGCTATACAGTTCAATAATGTTTCGTTAAATTACGGCTCTAAAAACGATGTGGTAGAAGTTTTAAAGCGTATCAATTTTTCAGTAAACAGCGAAGAAATTATTTCTATTGTTGGGCCAAGTGGCTCAGGAAAAACATCAATTATCATGCTAGCTTCCGGCCTTGAAACTGCTACTGAAGGCTCAATTAAGATCAATAATGAAGAAATTGTTGGGCTGAAAGAAGATAAACTTTCAGAAGTTAGAAGAAAAAACATTGGCATTGTTTTTCAATCCTTCTATCTAATTCCTAACCTTACCGCTATTGAAAATGTTTTATTATCGCTCGAGGCGAATCAAAAATACAATCAAGACGATGATGCTAAAGCGTTGCTTGCAGATTTTGGTCTTTACCATAGACTCAATCATCTTCCAAGTGAGCTTTCTGGCGGCGAGCAACAAAGAGTTGCCATTGCTCGAGCACTAATAAATAAGCCTAAAATTATTCTGGCAGATGAGCCAACTGGAAATTTAGATAGTGCTAATTCAGCAAGCATGATGGACCTGCTTTTTAATTACACCAAAAAAAGTAAGACCTCACTAGTCATGGTAACCCATGACAATTCAATAGCAGAGCGATGCGATCGTATTATTGAAATTAAGGATGGTCAAATTGTTTAATGCTCAGCAACTCCGCTTGATTAATAAGTATGCAATAAGAGATTTTTCTAGAAGCTATAAAAAACTATGGGTTGTCGCGAGCACTCTTTTTATTAGTTTACTCTTGCTTTCTCTGACGTTCTCAGTCAAGGAGGCTTTGAATAATGAAATTGAAGCAAACGCTAAAGAGTTATTAGGTGGCGACATTCAAATCACAAGTGGCATTGACCCGTTACCTAGTTTAGTCTTTGAAGAGTTAAAGGCTTTAGGTAAAGTGAGCTCATCAATTGAGCTTGCAACCATGGTTTCAAAAAAAGGCCAGTCGTCGGTATTTTCTGAGCTTCGGGCAGTAGATGATAACTATCCACTATATGGCGAGATTATTACAACACCTCAGGGCGCTGCTGAAAAAATATTCTTAAATACAGACAAGCCAACCGTTTTAATTAATGAGAGCATTCAAAACTTACTCCAAGTTGAGATTGGTGATGATGTTGTAATTATGGGTAAAAGTTTTAATGTGGCTGGCTTGGTTTTATCCGTTCCAGATCTTGCAGAGCGAGCTGTTTTTGGCGAATTTGCAATAATTAGTAAGTCGAGTTACGATCAATTTGAACTGAGCTCAGCAGGAAGTTTCCTTGATCACGAGTACCGGCTGAAGTTTAATAATTCTAATGAAGAGGGAGAGCAAACGCGATTGGCTAAATCAATTATTGCCTATGATGATACTATTGAAACTAGACTCCCAGGAGAGAGTGGGCGAAGTTTAAATAGGATAATTGATAACTTTTCTAATTTTTTAAATTTAGTGTCAGTAAGCGCAATGATAATTGCGGGCATTGGAATCAGCAATACATTGCTTTCTTTCGTTAACCAAAGAAATACCAGTATCGCAGTTAAAAAATCGATCGGTTTTTCATCGAATTTTATTCAACTCATGTACTTTTATGAAATTATTCTAATATTGATAGGCACATCAATTATTGCCTATTTGTTTGGGGTTTTTAGCCCTTTGTTGGCGAATGAATTTCTACCAAAATCTTTAGGCATAGATCTTCAGCCAACTATCAGCTTGATAGGCTATCTAAATATTTTTTTCATTGGCTTATTAGTCGTTTTGATTTTTTCAATACCATCGTTGTATTCGATTAGTGAGATAAAAGCAGTTGCTTTGTTTCGTAATACTTTTCAGCCAGTAAGTCTGAACTTCTCTTTAAAGAATATTATCTTACTAGCGATTCTGGTTACAATTTTGACCACCTATTTTGTTCTTCAGACTGATCAAAAATATTACACAGTCCTATACTTTTTAGCATTTTTTATTACGATGCTTATATTTTATGGCGTGTCTAAACTGTTAATTTTCTTTCTTAGAAGGCTTCATAAATTTTCTAATAATGGATATAGGATTGCGTATAGGAATATTGTTGCAAAAAAATCACTTGCACCTATCATGACAATATCTCTAGGCATAGGTTTAACACTACTTCTCACATTGAGTTTTGTGGCCAATAATTTAAAAAAAGAAATATCAGATAGCATCCCGTCAATGGCGCCAGATTTATTTTTTGTGAGCATCGATAGAGATATTAAAAGTGACTTAGAGGCTTTTATTAAAAACATTGATCCCAATGTAGCTCTTGAGTTTAGCCCAATGGCGAGCGCTTCATTTATCTCCCTAAATGGAACGCCTATAGAAGAGATTGTCTCAAAAAACAATAGATCTGCATGGGTTGTTAGGGGTGATAGGCGGATCTCATGGGCAGAAAAACCAAAGCCAGATAACCCAATTATCGAGGGCGAATGGTGGGAGCCTGGCAATGAAGATGAAATGTTCATTTCCATGGACAGTAGAGCTGCATATGACCTAGGCATGAAGATAAATGACAAGATTACACTTAATATATTAGGCAGGGATGTCACTGGAACTTTAAAGAATTTTAGAGAGGTTGATTATCGGGATATTTCTGTTAACTTTGCAATTATCATCAATAAAGCTTTTGCTAATAAGCTCCCCTATGAATATATTGGAACGCTTAAGTCCGACCTATCCTCTAATGATATTCTGGCCCTTGTCGTCGAGAGGTTTCCTAACGTATCAGCTATAAAAGTTGACAGGATTTTGTCCCAAATTAGCGGCGTATTAAATAAAATATTTATAGCCGTAACTGGAATATCCTTAATCGTTATTGTGATTGGTTTGATTGTTATTGTCAGCGCGGTAATGGTTCAAGCTACATTTAGAAGATACAATAATTTGATTTACAAAATATTAGGTGTGGATTTTCCAACGATACTTAAAGCAATGACGATAGAGTTTGCAGTTATATACTTTACCTTGATTTTCTTTGCACTTTCAGTTGCCGTCTTGGGTTCATATCTTGTTGTTGAAAATACCCTGCAGCTAACTTGGAAATTTGACTTAGGGCTGACGCTTTGGATTTTATTGACAACTGCAACAGTATCTTTTGTACTGATTTTGATGGCAAATAAAAGTATCTTTAGCCCCAAGGTATATCCACTTATTCGTAATGAGTAATTGTTAGAGCTAGACGTAATTTAATTGCTACAGAAGTGCAAGAAGTCTTTGATTAAGGGTGTTTACTTTGTCCTTTAGCTCACTTATTTTTGAGTTATTTTCAATAACATCAGTAGGAATATAATTGTTTAATTGAAGGCGCTTTTCTCGACTTGATTGAGCAAGCAGCATTATTTTTGCTTTTTCTTTATCAATGTTGTCTCTAGACATTAGTCGTGTCAACTGCGTTTCAGTTTCACAATCTACAACTATAGCTCTATCGAATGGCCCCCATAGTTCTTTTTCTACCAGGAGGGGTATTACTACAATCATAATTCCTTCTCTGCAATCATCCATTGAAGATTTCATCTTCTGGAGTATCTTTGGATGAAGTATCTGCTCAATTAGCGCTCTATTTCTTCCTTTTTTAAAGAGCTCATCACGAAGATTTTTACGATCAAGGGTTCCATCAGACAGGAGTATTGACTTTCCAAAAGCATCTATGAGTTCTTTTAGGCCATCTGATCCTGGTAACACAACCTCCCGAGAAATAATGTCTAGGTCAATGATATAACAACCATGAATTTCTAATAAGTCACTTACTAGAGTTTTTCCTGAAGCTATTCCACCTGTAAGGGCAATCTTAAGAACTTTCTTTTCCATTAAAATTAAGTTAAGTGCATGAAAGTAACTAAATTTTATATTGAATTCCAGCTGATACTGGAAGAATGATAATAATATGGTGCTTATTTGCTGGTTTAGCTTGACTTTTTCAAGAAAAATTTCGATAATAGGCGCTCTTTTTGGTTATGTAGCTCAGCTGGTTAGAGCACAGCATTCATAATGCTGGGGTCGGTGGTTCAAGTCCACCCATAACCACCATATCCCATAAGGCTTTAAGCCATTTCACTTAAATCAAAATAA
>JACNFO010000004.1 GCA_014384565.1 Candidatus Pseudothioglobus aerophilus | reverse complement strand
CCTCCACCATACTTACTCTGTCACCATCGCTGATTTACTTGAAATTTAGTCGCCATTCGCGAAACTCTTCATTTTGAATAGCGAAAACAAGGCCTTCAGTAAAATCGTTTTTAAGTCTATAAGTTTCTTTAAGGTCTTGACAATAAATATCAATAGTTGCGTTTAAATCATTAAGAGTGAAATAATCATTAATGCCTTGGTTATTTTCTTCTATTGATTTATCAGTTTTTAAATCTGTAAACATACCGGTTATGATTTTTGCAATTGTATCTCTTTGTTTAATGCAAGCATCAAAATCCTCTATGTAATCCTTGTAACCTCTGATAGCATATATCGTATAGTTGGCTGGTATAGTATTCTTAATAAAAACTGAGACTTTGTCATATATATTTTTCTCTCTTGGTACTATGATTTCCAAGAATTTATTTGGCTCATTGAGATAGGAATATCTATTTAAATCTTTGTGTTTCTCAATCCCATCAAGTATTTCATCTTCACTCATAAAGTCAAGCAGACTGTCCCCAATACCTATATCTACAACTTGGAAATTTGCAAAATGGACTGCAAGAACTGCAGGGGAATTAAGAAAGAATAGTGAGAGCAGAAGTAGGGGTAGTTTTTTCATAATAGGATTATATGTTAACTAAGACTAAAGTCCAAACATCGTTTGATGTAAGAGAGCGACTATTATTAATAGTTCTTATTTAATTAGTCGATTAAGGGCAAGAGTTTATCGATAGACTCTTTTGCATCCCCGTAGAACATTCTTGCATTCTCCTTAAAGAATAATGGATTTTCAATGCCAGAATATCCTGTTCCCTGACCCCGTTTGGAGACAAACACTTGTTTAGCCTTCCAGCATTCTAATACAGGCATGCCTGCAATTGGGCTGTTTGGGTCTTCTTGAGCAGCTGGATTCACAATGTCATTAGATCCAATTACAATAGCCACATCGGTATCTGGGAAGTCATCATTAATCTCCTCCATCTCCATAACAATGTCATAAGGTACCCGCGCCTCTGCTAGAAGCACATTCATATGACCCGGCAAGCGCCCAGCTACTGGATGGATTGCAAAGCGAACATTTTTTCCCTGAGCTATTAACTTACGAGCTAATTCAGACACTGATTGTTGAGCTTGGGCAACAGCCATACCGTACCCTGGGATTATTACGATACTTTCAGCTTCATTTAATACAGAGGCAACACCGTCTACATTAATAGCGACCTGCTCTCCATTAATCTCCATTTGAGGACCAGATGAACCACCAAAACCACCAAGGATTACACTAACAAAGGATCGATTCATGGCTTTACACATGATGTAGGATAAAATAGCACCTGATGATCCTACTAAAGCTCCAACAACAATCAAAAGGTCATTACCAAGACTAAACCCAATCGCAGCAGCAGCCCAACCTGAATATGAATTCAGCATCGATACAACTACCGGCATGTCTGCACCACCAATACCCATGATGAGGTGATAACCAATAAATAAAGCCATGACCATCAGAAGAATCATCCACAATAACTCACCAGAATTTAAATACCAAGCTACAGACAATACGGACACAATAGCTGCAGTTGCATTAAGAAAGTGACCCCCAGGAAGTTTTATAGCTTCTGAAGTTACTTTGCCTGCGAGCTTGCTATAAGCAATAACTGAGCCTGTAAAAGTAACAGCACCAATCCAGATACCCAAAGCTGTCTCAACGCGAAGAATGTTTATCTCTACCACTGACTTTTTAGCAAGCAGCCCTGAAAACCCTTCAAGCATTTTCTTGGCAGTATCATCCATAGAGGCAATATTAACAAGTTCAAAATGAGTGTTAAAGCCCACAAATACCGCGGCAAGCCCAACCAAAGCATGCATACCAGCAACTAACTCTGGCATTTCAGTCATCCCTACTTTCGACGCTAAAAGGTAACCTATCAAACCACCTGCTGCAATCAGAGCCAGTGAGAGCCACCAATGCCCTAATCCAGGACCTAGTAGGGTGGCAGATACAGCTAAGGCCATTCCAGTAATACCATACCAGACCGCGCGCTTTGCGCTTTCCTGACCAGAGAGCCCACCAAGTGATAGAATAAATAACACCGCTGCAAGAACATAAACAGCAGAAGTAAACCCTATTTCCATGACGCCAGCCTCATTAAGATTTCTGGAACATGGCAAGCATGCGCCTCGTTACAAGGAAGCCACCAAATATATTGATACCCGCAAAAAACACTGATATCGCAGCAAGAACCATGACTATTGAGCTGGATGAGTTTATCTGAAGTATTGCTCCCAATATTATGATTGATGAAATCGCATTGGTCACAGCCATCAGTGGCGTATGAAGAGAGTGGCTAACATTCCAAATCACTTGAAAACCAACAAAAACAGATAAGATAAAAACAATAAAGTGCTGCATAAAACTTGCTGGTGCATAGCTTCCAACTAAGAATAACAATGCGCCTCCAACAAAAAGTAATATAACTTGGTTTTTAGTCTGTTTTTTAAAGGCTACAACCTCATCAGCTCGAACCTCTTCAGGGGTTTTATCTGGAACCCTTGCTTTTTGAATAGCGGCAATAGCCTGTACTTTTGGAGGTGGAGGAGGAAAAGTAATCTCTCCATTGTGAGCGACCGTTGCGCCGCGGATAACGTCATCCTCCATATCATGAACTATCACTCCATCTTTGTTGGGAGTCAAATCATCAATCATGTGGCGAATATTACTGGCATAAAGAGTGCTCGCCTGAGCAGCCATCCGGCTTGGAAAATCTGTATAACCAATAATAATTACGCCATTATCTGTAACAATGCGCTCATCTATAACAGTAAGCTTGCAATTTCCACCTTTTTCAGCAGCCAGATCCACTATCACTGAGCCAGGTTTCATACTGGCAACCATATCCTCAGTCCAAAGCTCAGGCGCTTCTCGATTTGGAATTAAAGCGGTAGTAATTACAATATCCATATCAGGTGCAATCTCTCGGAACTTGGCTAATTGAACGTTAGTAAATTCAGGCGAAGATACAGCAGCGTAACCTCCAGTTGAGGTGTTATTGTTCTGTTCTTCTTCAAAATCTAAGAAAACAAATTCAGCGCCCATAGACTCTACCTGCTCGGCAACTTCTGGGCGAACGTCAAATGCATAGGTGATAGCACCAAGAGAGGTAGAAGTGCCAATTGCTGCGAGTCCAGCAACACCAGCGCCAACTACTAAGACCTTTGCTGGGGGCACTTTACCGGCTGCTGTCATCTGACCAGTAAAAAAGCGGCCAAAGTTATTACCCGCCTCAATCACTGCGCGATAGCCAGAAATATTGGCCATAGAAGATAATGCATCCATTTTTTGGGCGCGACTAATGCGCGGCACCATGTCCATAGCAATAACGCTAGCCTCTCTAGCTTTAGCCAGGTCCATTAACGCTTCATTGGCGCCTGGATAGAAAAAAGAGATTAGTGTCTTGGAGGATGAAAGTCTTTTGATTTCAGATTCACTTGGCGGCTGAACCTTAACAACTACATCACTTGCCTTTATAAGCGCTTCGCCAGATTTGCAGATCTCAACGCCTACATCTTCATATTGCTTATCAATAAAGCCAGCTGCAATACCAGCACCCGATTCAACCAGGCACTCATGACCAAGCTTATTTAGCTTAATTGCACTATCTGGAGTTAAGGCAACACGCTGTTCACCTGAAGAGGTTTCTTTAAGAGCTCCAATTTTCATAATTTTCGTCCTGTGTGACGCGGCCTTTCACCGTACTAAAACTTTGCAAATATAGTACCAATTATTAAAATTAAATTTCAGAACTGGCAGCGCATTTCATTTTTTTATTCAAATAGTTTAACATACTATCAATAATAGATATATATGTTTACATATATATGATAATAATAGCTATCCCAAATTAATTAAATTAGAAATTCGTTATAAAAATCTGAGTAAGTAGGGAAACAAACAAAGATTTCTCAAAGAATTTTAGTTGAATAAATTGTAAATTATTAGAGCGATAATCTTAAAAATACTATGGTTTAATCTAACCCATAAATACAAAATAAAACAAAGATTTGTTTTGCTCCAACATATTTAATCACCTTTTCCTGGCTTTTCAGAAAATAGATGCATCTTTCCATCTGGAAAATTATCCGGGTGATATTTTTCATGCTC
>JACNFO010000034.1:34851-74300 GCA_014384565.1 Candidatus Pseudothioglobus aerophilus | reverse complement strand
AGCCTAACTGCAAATAGAATAGTTCCAATAAAAAGCGTTGTCATAATAACTCCAACAATAACGTAAGGCCAAGGGCCAGTCTTCTCTGTAGACTCAAAATCTTGCGCTAAATGTTTCTTTTTTCCCACCCCAATCATTGCAGAAGCTACCGCTCTAAAGACTTGCAATAAAGAGCCCATTACTAGGAGGAGATTCCAAAGGTCATCAAAAGATAGTGATCAAGCAGCAAGGCTAAGAACAAAACCATTAAATAATTAATCGAAAATTTAAAGGTTTTAAATGCAATCTTTGGATTTTCTGGCTCTATAAAAATCTTGATGGAGTAGCCTAAAAACAGTGCGCCTAGGGTCGCAGCAGAAACTAAGTAGATTAAACCGCTCATCCCAGTAAGATAAGGCAAAAGAGCGACCAAAAATAATAGCACTGTATATAAGAGAATTTGTACTCGAGTAAATTCAAGGCCATGGGTAACTGGGAGCATTGGTATTTCAGCTTTCTTATATTCCTCTCGCCTATGAATAGCTAAAGCCCAAAAGTGGGGAGGTGTCCAAATAAAGACGATTAAAAAAAGCAAAAGTGCATATTCAATTCCCTGAGATCCTGCTATAGAGGTCCATCCAAGAACTGGAGGAGCAGCCCCTGCAGCGCCGCCAATAACTATATTTTGAGGTGTGGCTCTCTTTAAATACATTGTATAAAAAACAGCATAGCCTATCAAAGAAATAAGCGTCAAAATTGCAGTCAATAAATTAACATAAATTACCAATAGTGAAATGCCTACAACGCCTAAAAAGAACCCCCATATCAGCGCTTGGTTTCGAGTTACTCTGCCCTCAGGCAGAGGACGACGATCGGTACGAGACATCTTTGTATCAATTTTTTCGTCGACCACGTGATTAAAAACTGCAGCAGACATTGCGGCTAATGATATTCCTGCAGAAGCGACAACAATCAGAAAAAGATTAGGAAGGTATGGCACCGCTAATAACATTCCAACAACAGCAGTAAGCAAAATCAGCGAGACAACTTTCAGCTTACAAAGCCCCAAGAGGTCTCTAAGAGAGGGAAGGCTGCCCATTAGCCTATCCTTGAATATTTGAGTAGGCGCTTAAGATCCTTTAGCACAAACTTAATGTTGATGTCTTTTGAGTTGTAATACAGCATAAAGTTACCAATTGGATCAATTAAAAAAATTGAATTTTCTGGAAACTCTGCAAGCTTAGCAGCTAACTTTTTATTAGTAACTCTAGCTATAAGTAAGTTTTCATCACTACCCATAGGTAGCGACCCATCTTCAGTAATCAAAACTCTTTGAATTCTTCGCATGTCCATGTTTATGAGGGTGCGAATCGTTTTAATATCTGCAACAGCCTGTTCACAGGTGCTATCACAGTTTTTTGAAGCGTATGCTAGCGTCCAAAAGCCATTAAAAGTGGCCTCCTCTTCAAATTCAATATCAGCTTTTTCAGTTGTTATAACTGGGCGAATAAGCTCACCATAGTTAACCGTATTCTGACTGAAATAAGTCGGATTCAAATAAAAAAATAAAGTGCCAATGGCTATGGGCAGAATAAATATCGATAACAATACCCAAAAATCTTTTTTTACTGTCATTTGTTCCCTAGAGTCAAAACTGCGTAATGATACGCTTATGAACTTAAAAACTCAACCAGCTAAAGCCTAACTTCTATGCCATTTTCTCGCATTGCTTTTTTAGCCTCTTCTACAGTAAACTCCCCAAAGTGAAAGATGCTCGCAGCAAGAACTGCATCAGCTCCGCCATCAATAACGCCCTCAGATAAATGTGATAAATTACCAACACCGCCAGAGGCAATTAGAGGAACGTCAACTGCGTCAGACACTGCCTTAGTTAGCTCAAGATCAAATCCATCTTTAGTGCCGTCCCTGTCCATTGATGTAAGAAGAATTTCTCCAGCACCATTTTCTCCTTCTGTCATTTTTATGGCCCAATCTATGGCATTAATGCCTGTAGGTTTTCGCCCTCCATGGGTGAATATTTCCCACTTCAATGGATTAGAGGACACTCGCTTTGCATCAATCGCTATAACGATACACTGTGAGCCAAAAATAGCGCAAAGCTCATTAATAAGCTTTGGGTTAAAAATTGCAGCAGAGTTCACTGCAACTTTGTCAGCGCCCGCCTTTAACATTGCCCGAACATCATCAGCGTTTCGAATACCGCCACCAACAGTAAGAGGAATAAAGACCTGATCAGCAATCCTCGCAACCATTTCTATCGTGGTGTTTCTTCCTTCATGTGATGCCGTAATATCTAGAAATGTTATCTCGTCAGCGCCTTCATTATCATAACGCTTTGCCACCTCAACCGGATCTCCAGCGTCTTTAATATCAACAAACTTGATGCCTTTGACAACCCTCCCGTCGCGGACATCAAGGCATGGGATTATTCTTTTTGCTAAGCTCATGATGCATTATTTTACCGCATAAACCTAATCAAGTTTTTTAGTGCATTATGTTAATGATAGTATCTAGCCTCATCAATGACTACTTTGCATTAGGTTTTGACGGCCCTAATAGGTATAATTGCGCTCCATGACTGAACAAAAACTAGGCTCATTGAAAGGCGAAAAACTACCGCCCCAGCATATAGCTATCATAATGGATGGCAATGGAAGATGGGCAAAATCAAGGCGCCTTCCTCGCTCAAGTGGGCACCAAAAAGGGGTTCAAAGCGTTAGAAAAATTGTTAAGCATTGTGGACAGCTTGGTGTTAATACTTTAACCCTATTTGCTTTTAGTAGTGAAAACTTAAATCGACCTAGTGAAGAAGTTGGACTTTTGTTCAAGCTTTTTTTAACTGTTTTGAAAAATGAAACAACGAAACTAAACGATAACAATATTAAGCTCAAAATTATCGGAGATCTTTCCGTTTTTACCCCTGAAATTCAGCGGCTAGCTAATGACGCAGAAAAACAGCTCTCAAATAATAATGGCCTTAATCTTGTTATAGCTGCAAACTATGGTGGACGGTGGGATATCGTAGAATCTGCCAAAAAAATTGCTATTAAATCTGTCAATGGAGAACTCGATCCTGAAAAAATTGATACCTCCCTTTTTAACGCGCATTCTTCTCTCGCAGAGTTCCCCAAGGTAGACCTGTTAATTCGAACAAGTGGAGAACTCAGGATAAGCAACTTCTTGCTGTGGGAGATTGCTTATAGTGAACTATATTTCTGTAACACCTTGTGGCCCGACTTTGATGAACATGAATTAGACACTGCCATAGAATCCTTTCACTTGAGAGAGCGCCGATTTGGAAAGCGAAATGGTGAAAAATAATGCTTCTTAAGAGAATCTTAACGGCCTCTATTGTTGCGCCAATTACAGTTTTTGGTATCCTGGTATTGACTCAAGCTAGCTTTGCATTAGCCGTTGCTTTAATTCTTGTTATTAGTTCTTGGGAGTATTGCAATCTAATTCAAATAAAACAGTTAGCAGGTAAGGCACTTTATGCTTTACTTATATTACTAGTAACCTATTTTCTAAGTACTGCGCCTTCAAATTTAACCATCCTATATGCTGCTGCAATTTGGTGGATAATCGCCTTAATTTGGGTATCAGTATATCCAAAAGGCTCTCACCTACTTAGAAAAAATTTATTCGTTAAGCTAGTCAACGGTTTATTTATTTTTGTGCCCATGGCAATCGCACTAATGGCGCTTCACTTGCTAGACCCCATATTAGTCTTGTTTCTTTTGATTTTAATCTGGGCAGCAGATATCGGCGCTTACTTTGCAGGCAAGCTTTTTGGTAAAACTAAATTGTGTCCACGTGTTAGTCCTGGAAAAACACTTGAAGGGCTGCTTGGTGGTGCTGCTCTCGCCCAAGTAATTGCTATTTCGTACGCATATGTTTCAACCCAAACGCCGTTATTGAGTGATTTTCTAATATTTAGTTTTATAGCCCTGGTGGTTTCACTTGTATCAGTTCTTGGTGACTTATTTGAGAGCGTTTTAAAACGCATTGCAGAAGTAAAAGATAGTGGCAATATGCTTCCTGGGCACGGCGGCATACTAGACAGAATTGATAGCCTAACATCGTCTGCTCCAATATTTTTTCTTTTAACTTTCTTTTTGCTATGAAAAATGTAGCTATTTTAGGGGCAACGGGCTCAATTGGGCTAAATACACTAGCTGTTATGTCTCTTCATCCAAAAAAATATAATGTCTTTGCCTTAACAGCAAACAAAAACTGGGAGGAAATGGAAAAGCTTTGCATTAAACACATGCCAAAATTTGCAGTGATGGCTAATGAAGAGGCTGCAGAGAGCTTAAGAAAGGTAGCGCCAGAAGGGGTTATCGTTTTACAAGGCGAGGACGCTTTAAATGATATAGCCTCTCATAAAAATACAGATTTTGTTATGGCGGCAATAGTTGGAAGCGCTGGACTGTCCTCAACTTTTGCAGCGGCGTCCTCAGGAAAAAGAGTTATGCTTGCAAATAAAGAGTCTCTAGTTTTAGGCGGTAATTTATTAGTTGATGCCGCCAAAGAAGCTGGCGCACAATTAATCCCTGTGGACTCAGAACATAGCGCAATATTTCAATGCCTCCAAGGTGGCAAAGAGGGGCTTAATAAAATACAGTTAACAGCGTCAGGCGGTCCATTTCTAAAAATACCAGCAGCAGGGCTTAATAAAGCAACCCCAAAACAAGCCTGCGCTCACCCAAAATGGAAAATGGGCCAAAAAATATCAGTTGACTCTGCCACCATGATGAACAAGGGCCTGGAGGTAATTGAAGCTCACTTCTTATTTCAACTTTCACCTTCTAAAATCGAGGTAGTAATTCATCCTCAAAGCATTATTCACTCGTTTGTTTATTTTAATGATGGCAGTGTGTTGTCACAACTTGGACTGCCAGACATGAGAAGCGCAATATCTTATGCACTGTCCTATCCAAGCCGACAAACTTCTGGTGTTGAAGAGCTTGACCTAACCAAGCAAACATCACTTGAATTTTTATCGCCCGATATGGATAGGTTCAAGTGCCTAGGACTAGCATACGCTGCTTTAGAGCAAGGACAGAGCATGCCTGGAACGCTTAATGCTGCTAATGAGGTTGCTGTAGACGCTTTTTTAAATAAAAAAATAGGGTTTCTAGACATTAGCAAAACTATAGAAAAAACCTTAGCTATAGCCCCTATTTCAAGGCTTGACACACTTGCAAGTGTTGTGGAAAATGACTATCTTTCTCGTCAAATAGCTCAGTCTATTATTGAGCCGAGTCTTTCATAACAAGCCGCCCTAAATGTATAAATCTTTCTTAATCTCCTTGTTAGTATTTTGCGTTTTTTTAAGCGCTCCTTCTTCTGCCAGTGGAACACATGACTATAGTTTTAAAGTGTCAAGAGGCGACGCGTTTTACAAATTCTTCTTTAGCACGGGCCTATCAGGAAAACTTCTCAAAAAACTAATGGCCTCTGATGAAAGGGCTCAGAGACTCAACAATATTTATCCTGGCGATAAGTTTAGGATAACCCTTAATGATAATCATGAACTCGACCAAGTCATTTATAGTCCAGCTAATGATAAACCTCTATTTATAACCTATGATGGCCAATCTTTTAATTATGGAAAAGCCAGCATCCAGCCAATTGGTGAATTATCTGAAACCATAATTACGATCAATAAGTCTCTAAACTACGACGCCAAAAAAGCCGGGGTAGCTGCTGAAGTGACCAAAATGGTGGTTGATAACTTTTCATGGGAGATGGACTTTAGCAAAGACCTAAGAAAGGGTGACAAATTTATTTTGTCTTGGAATGGAGGAAAAACTCCAATTGCAATGGTTTACGTTGGGAATAGAAAGACTATTGCACTTTTTTCATATAAAAATACCCTTGGTCAAAATAAATACTTTACTTCAAAGGGTGCCACTACAAACGACACCTTTGCATTTGCGCCTGCGAAATATAATCGAATTAGCTCTGGCTTTACAAAAAGGCGATTCCACCCTACGCTCAAGATCTATCGCTCTCATCGAGGCACTGATTTTGCTGCCCCCTCTGGGACGCCAATTTACGCGCCTGCAAAAGGAATTGTGAAATATAGGGCCACGTTATCTGGCTATGGCAACGTTATCTATTTAACGCATGGCTTAAACTATCTTACCGTCTATGCCCACCTATCAAAATTTGCTACGGGCCTAAAGTCTGGAAAAAAGATTAAAAAAGGGGAATTAATTGGTTATGTAGGGTCTACAGGCCAATCAACTGGCCCCCATCTTCATTATGAAATTCGCGTTAATGGGGTCCACCAAGATCCTGAAAAAATAAAATTACCTAAGCAGTCTTTCGTGCCAAGTAGCGCAATGCCAGAGTTTCAAAAAAGAGCAAGACAAATTCTTCAGGATCTTAACATAAAGTAACACTCTTTTATTCTTCAGTTTTATCAATACCCCAGCTATAGCGCAATCGATTAAAATGAATACTTTAGTTCGTTTTATAGTCCTTATGCATTCCAGTTTGCAAACAAAGCTATCCCTACCTCTTCTTCATCGTGGCAAGGTGAGGGATATTTTTGATATTGACAAAAACAACATGCTCATAGTTACAACCGATAGACTTTCAGCCTTTGATGTTGTTTTTGACCAGCCAATTCCAGAAAAAGGGAAGGTTCTTACATCAATAGCAAACTATTGGTTTGGCAAAACTGAGCATATTGTTCAAAACCACTTAACTAATATTGGGCTTGAAGAAGTGTTGTCAAGCGATGAGGCTGAAGCGCTTGAAGGTAGGGCGATAGTTGTAAAAAAACTCAAACCACTGCCTATTGAAGCTGTTGTAAGGGGCTACTTAATTGGCTCTGGCTGGAAAGAATACTTAGGGTCTGGATCTGTTTGTGGAATAGACCTCCCTCCTAATATGGTGCTTGCTGAAAAACTTAAAAACCCTATTTTTACTCCTTCTTCAAAAGCTGCAGCAGGTGAGCATGATGCCAATATATCTTTTAAAGAAGTTGCTTCGCTAGTGGGTGCAGATATTGCAGAGCAAATCAAAAAAATAAGCCTTGCTCTTTATAATTTTGCTGAAAAACACGCGCTATCTCGAAGCATTATTATTGCTGACACAAAATTTGAATTTGGCCTAGACTCTGAAAATAAGCTGACCCTAATGGATGAAATTTTAACCCCAGACTCGTCGAGATTCTGGTCTTTGCCTGACTATGCTTCAGGGAAAAGCCCCAAAAGCTTTGATAAGCAAATTATCAGGGACTATCTTGAAACGCTTGACTGGGATAAAGCCCCTCCTGCTCCGATAATTCCAGGGTCAATTATGAATAAAACTGCTGAAAAATATAGGGACATACAAGTGATACTATGCAGTTAAGTGGCCACATAAAAATGATGAATACCTCTCTTGAAGGAGGCAGTGCAAAATACAGCCTTCCTATTGGCGAGGATCTAATTGACATGAACGCTGTTGTAGGAAAGCATATTGAGCTCAAATATAATGACGTAATACTTTGTGCTAATTGTGGAATGAGGACAAAAAAAAGCTGGTCTGGGGGCTATTGCTTTCCATGCACCCAGGTTTTAGCTAGATGCGACTTATGCATCATGAGGCCTGAGACTTGTCACTATTCTAAGGGCACCTGCAGGGAGCCGCAATGGGGCCTTAACTACTGTTTCCAACCAACCATTATTTATCTTGCAAATACATCTAAGCCGAAGGTTGGAATCACCAATAAAAAAAGGCTTTATAGCCGCTGGATTGAACAAGGGGCAGTTTCAGCGCTGCCTATAATTGAGGCAAAGTCACGTCTAGACTCTGGGAAGATTGAGGTTGCATTAAAACAATTTGTGGCCGACAAAACAAACTGGCGAAATATGCTGAAAAATGAAGTGGAGCTATCAGATCTTACCTCCCTAAAAGAGACATTACTTGGTGAAATTGCAGCTACGGTAAAAGAAACTGAGGCTTCAGTCCTCAGCGATGATGAGGTAAATATTAGCTACCCTGTGCTAAAATATCCTGCAAAGGTTGTGTCTTTAAACTTTGATAAAACGCCTATCATCTCAGGTGTTCTAGAGGGCATAAAAGGACAATATTTGCTGTTGAATACTGGTGTGCTTAATATAAGAAAATTTAGCTCATATCACCTTACAATCAGTAGCTAATGGACTAATGAAAGTCAATATGATAAATTCTGCCAAACAATTTATAAATCAAAAAAATAAGCGATTAACCCTTCTTGGCATGTCTGGCGTAGGTAAGACTCATCTTGCTAAACTTGTTGGCGAAGAAGGTGGATGGTACCATTTTTCTGGAGATTATAGAATTGGAGCGACTCATCTTAAAGAGGACATCATTAATAATGTAGCTAATAAAATGAAAAATGATTCATGGCTTAAGCCACTTCTAGAAAATAACTCTATAAGTATTAATAGTCAAGTTACTTTTGATAACTTAGAGCCAATTTCTGCGTTCCTTGGAAAGGTTGGCAATCCTGAAGAAGGTGGTCTTCCTGTTGAGGAGTTTATTCATCGCCAAAGTCTTTTCTTGGAAGCAGAAAAAAAGACAATGTATGAGGTTCCTCATTTTATTAATCAGTCTTTAAAAGACGGTTATGCCCATTTTATTAATGATGCTGGGGGAAGTCTATGCGAGCTAGAAGACAAAAAACTTTATCAACTTCTGTCAGAGAAAACGCTAATTATTTATATTAAAACAAGCAAGGAAAATGAGAGATTGCTTATTGATAGAGCCAAAAGCCAGCCAAAGCCAATGTACTATAACCCAAAGTTTTTTGAGGGAGCTCTCCACTCCTACTTGAAAGAAAATAGTTTAGCTTACGCAGCTCAAATTAACCCAAATGCATTTGTTACCTGGGTGTTTCCAAAACTAGTTGCAGATAGGCTTAAAAAATACAGCGCACTTGCGGATAAATATGGCTGCACAATTGAAAGTGATGCGCTTCATAAGTGCAACTCTGCAAAGGACGTTTTAAATTTAATCTCTAGCGCGCTTAAATAACATGCCTCTAATAGCACACTCTAAACTACCTTCATTTGAACGTCTTGCAAAACAAGGCGAAACAATTCTTTCTGTTGAGAGAGCCCAACATCAAACCATTAGAGAGCTTCATATTGGGTTATTAAATATGATGCCCGATTCTGCGCTTGAAGCAACAGAGAGGCAATTTTTTCGATTGGTAGGCCATTCAAATCAAATTGCTCAGTTTTATGTCCACCCTTTTTCACTTTCAAGCATCAAAAGAGGAAAACATGCGACAGCGCACATTAAAGAGCACTATAAAACCTTTGAAGAAATTAAACTTCAAGGACTTGATGCGCTAATTATTACGGGCGCCAATGTGACTGATCCAGACCTTCAGCTCGCTCCATTTTATGAACAGCTGAGAGAGGTAGTTGACTGGTCTTATGAAAACGTAACCTCGACCTTATGCTCTTGCCTTGCAACCCATGCTGTTTTAGAGTTTAAGTATGGCCAGAAAAGAAAGGCCGTTGGAAAAAAACATTGGGGTGTATTTCCTCATCAGGTAATTGATAGAACACATCCTCTTGTTAAGGGCGTTAACACACGCTTTGACATACCACACTCACGATTTAATGAGGTCACTGAGTCGCAATTTGAAGAGGCAAAGGCTGTAGTTTTAGCTAAAAGTCCTATTGGTGTTCACCTTGCTGTTAGTCCTGATCTTTTTAGAATTGTCTTCTTTCAAGGGCATCCTGAGTATGACTCCGTCAGTCTTTTAAAGGAATATAAGAGAGAAGTTTTGCTTTACCTCGAAAAAAGAAGCTCAGACTACCCGCCATTTCCAAGCAATTATTTGTCACTACAAAGTCGCGCTATTTTGACAGAGTATCGCGCTAGGCTCATAAATAAAACGGCGACTATTAACGACTTTCCGGAAAAGCTTCTTACAAAAACCCTAGATAACACCTGGCATGATAGTGCTAGTGCTGTTATTAACAACTGGATTGGCTGTGTTTATCAGGTAACTAATGAAAACATTAGAAAGCCTTTTATGCAGACTATTGACCCAAATAATCCGCTAAACCTAGAGAAGTGACGGAGTTAACGAGTGACCTCTTAAGTTGGTTTATAAAGCATGGCAGAAAAAACCTTCCTTGGCAATCTAGCCCTCCAAATGGATATCACGTATGGCTATCTGAGGTTATGTTGCAACAAACTCAAGTTAAAACTGTTATTGATTATTTCAACAACTTCATTAAAAAATTTCCAGACATAACTTCGCTCGCTACTGCAAGCGAGGATGATGTTTTGGCCGCATGGGCTGGCCTTGGCTACTATAGTCGAGCTCGTAATTTACATAAAACTGCACAAATTACCTTATCTCTTTACGGAGGTATTTTTCCCAAAACCTATTCAGAAGTTATAGCGCTTCCTGGGGTTGGCAAGTCAACTGCTGGAGCTATTTTATCTCTTACGTTCAACCAGCCACATGCAATCCTTGATGGCAATGTTAAACGGGTCTTGGCAAGGTATCATAGAGTAGAAGGTCATTATAGCTCGAGCAGTGTTATGAATGAATTATGGCGACTTGCTGAGCTTCATACTCCTGAAAAACAAAATGCAGAATACACACAAGCAATAATGGATGTTGGGGCTACTGTTTGCACCCCAAGAAATCCAAACTGTCAAAGCTGCCCTATATCTAAGAATTGTGGTGCCTTTATTCACAATCAACAGGACACCTATCCAAATAAAAAGCCTAAAAAAATAAAACCCGAACGAAATATTGTATTCTTAATTTATAAAAATGAAAAAGGTGAAATTCACCTTAAAAAAAGACCAAGCGAAGGCATCTGGGGTGGGCTATGGAGCTTTGCTGAGTGCTCAGAAAATGAAGCAGAAATAGAAGAGACAATTATTAACCACAACCCTAAGGCAAAAATTGTCGAATCACTGACTAGATTCAAACATTCATTTAGTCATTACACTCTTTGGATTAATCCGATTATTGTAAACTCCCCAGGGTCAGCTGATAATTACCATAAAATAAACAGCATCGCTCTTGGCGTTCCTGCTCCAGTTAAAAAAATTATTCATTCACTTGATTTACTAAACCATCATTAAGGCTGTGAGTAAAATAACCTAATGGAACTAATACGTGGCCTTCATAATCTTAAACACCAGTCTGACTGTGTTCTTACCATTGGTAATTTTGATGGTGTACATGTGGGCCATCAAGAAATACTAAAAAAACTTGTCTCAACTGCAAAAAATAAAGGCATGCCATCTCTTGTAATTTCTTTTTCTGTGACCCCTGAATCTTTTTTTGGAAGAACAAAAGCGAAACTAAGCAGCTTTCGTGACAAACACCTTTTTCTTGAGTCGCTTGGGATAGATAAACACCTTTTAATAAGGTTTAACAAAACTTTTTCCGAAATAAGTGCAGAGTCTTTTATTAGCCAAATACTAGTTAACAAAGTTGGCGCAAAGCATTGCTTTATTGGTGATGATTTTCGTTTTGGTAAGGGTCGTCTTGGAGACTTTTCAATGCTTCAAGAGATGTCATCTGAAAAAGGCTATTTAGTTAACAAGATCAAAGCAGTTCATCTTGAAGGTCAGCGAGTTAGCAGCTCAGCAATACGAAAATTACTCTCCGAAGGAGACTTTAAAAAGGCTCAAAGTTACCTTGGAAGACCATTTTCAATTAGCGGCAGGGTTGCGCATGGTGAAAAAATGGGGAGAACAATTGGATTTCCTACGGCAAATATAAGTATCAGGCGAAAGCTGAGCCCTGTTCTTGGCGTCTATAGTGTACTAGTTAATATTAATAATACTACCTATACTGGGGTGTGTAATATTGGGAAACGACCAACAATAGGAGGCACTAAGGTTCTTTTGGAGGTTTTTATCTTTAACTTTGATCAAGAAATTTATGGTGAACATGCGACTGTTATTTTCAAACAAAAGTGCAGGGATGAATTAAAGTTTAATTCGCTTAAAGAACTAAAAATTCAAATTAAAAATGATGTTGAAAAAAGCAAAGATTACTTTAAAAATATGGATTTTTTAAGTTACTAGCTTCCAAGAGAGGTCCTCTCCTGCAAAAAAGGGAACTACCTGTGAGCCAGAAAAATTATAGCTCTCAGGTATTCCCCACGTAGTCTTTTCTAGTGTAATTTTTTCGTGGTTTCTTTCAAGACCATAAAAATCAGCGCCAAAGAAAGATGCAAACCCCTCTAACTTATCAATTTTTCCAGCCCCATCAAATGCTTCGGCATAAAGCTCAATAGCTGCATGTGCGCTAAAGACTCCTGCACATCCACAGGAGGACTCTTTTTGATGCTTCTCGTGTGGCGCCGAATCTGTGCCTAGAAAAAATTTTGGCCTTCCTGAGGTCGCTGCTGCAATTAGTGACTCTTGGTGCGGGGATTGTCTTTTCAGCACAGGTAAGCAGTAAAAATGTGGCTTAATTCCACCTACAAGCATATGGTTTCTGTTTGCTAAAAGATGGTGTGGAGTTATTGTTGCTGCTATGTTTGCTTCACATTCATTTATAAAGTCAACAGCGTCTTTTGTGGTTATGTGCTCAAGGACTATTTTGAGGTCAGGGAAGTCTCGAACTAGTTTAGTTAACGTTTTGTCTATAAAAACTTTTTCTCGGTCGAAGATATCAATGTCATTATCAGTTACCTCTCCATGTATTAGCAGTGGCAGTCCTTCTTTTTGCATTTGCTCTAAAACAGGATAAGTACTTAATAGGTTTGTCACTCCGCTATCTGAGTTAGTTGTAGCTCCAGCAGGATAAAGTTTTACAGCATGAACCTCTTGTGCCTCGCTCGCCTCAATAATTTCATTTTTAGTTGTCTGGTCTGTGAGATAAAGCACCATCAGAGGGTTAAAAGTTGTTTCTGCTGGCAAGGCGCTCATGATCTCTTTACGATAATCTATTGCTTGCGATACGTTTCTTATTGGCGGAGAAAGATTTGGCATAATGACCCCTCTTCCCATCTGAAGAGCGCTCATGCCAACAACAGACTTCATTGCACGCCCTCCTCTAAGATGAAGATGCCAGTCGTCTGGCTTAGTGAGCGTTATTCTCTCCATTTAGAACGCACTGCCTCCAAAAAATATGTGTTAACCATGGCACTGCTTATATTTTTTTCCAGAGCCACAAGGGCAAGGGTCATTTCTCCCAACCTTTAACTTGGAGGGTTGTCTAATAACTCTTGGTCTTGGGGCTGTTGGTTTTTTTGCCGGGGAAGGGCTATTTGTTTCCTGGCCCTCCATGTCGCTTGATGCCGAGGAAAGCTGATCTTTGACTTGCTCAATATTCTCAATATTAAGACTACAAAGCGCTTTAACCATTTCACTGTTGATTGTGTCAAGCAAAACTGTAAACATCGAAAAAGACTCGCGCTTATATTCCTGCACAGGATTTTTCTGCCCATATCCTCGTAAATTAACGCTTTGCCTTAACTGATCCATAACCGCAAGATGGTCTTTCCAATGATGATCAAGGGCTTTAAGCATAACTGCTTTTTCAAAGGTTCTCATAGTTTCGCTGCCTATAGCGGTCTCTTTAACTTTATGTGAAACCATAAAGCCTTCCAATATCATTTTTAAAACCTGGTCCACATTAAGGCCTTCGTCAATACTTTTTTGTACTGGTATATCTGAAGAGTAATCTAAAGCTAAAGCACTTTCAAGACCCCCAACATCCCAATCTGCCTCAAGCACTTTTGGAGAAATATATTCAAAAAATAGGTCGCTAATTACGCCATCCCTAATGTTTTCATACCGCTCCTTGACATCTTCTGTCCCCATTAACTCATCTCTTAGCTGGTAAACCACTTTTCTTTGATCATTTGCAACATCATCATATTCAAGAAGGTGTTTTCGCGCATCATAATGCATCCCCTCTACTTTCTTTTGTGCATTGGCAATTGTTTTATTCAGCCAACTATGCTCAAGGGCTTCTCCTTCCTTCATACCAAGCTTTTTCATCATGGAGGCTGTTTTTTCAGATGCGAATATCTTCATTAAGCTATCTTCAAGTGACAGATAAAATCGCGTTGAACCAATATCTCCCTGCCTTCCTGATCGACCACGTAGTTGGTTGTCAACCCTTCGTGACTCATTGCGCTCTGTACCAATTATATGCAGCCCTCCCGAGTCTATAACGCTTTGATGCTTAGCTTTCCAAGACTCTGTTTCAGCCTCACTGGCGCCTTCTAAGGGCCTTCCCCCTAAAACAATGTCTGTTCCCCTTCCAGCCATATTTGTTGAAATAGTTACGGCTCCTGGAGCCCCAGCATTTGCAATAATCTCAGCTTCGCGTTGGTGCTGCTTCGCGTTAAGAACCTCGTGTTTAATTTTATTTTTCGTTAGAAGGGCAGAAACACTTTCCGAGCTTTCGATGCTGTTTGTTCCCACAAGAACTGGCTGCATAATTTTTTGACACGCCTGAATGTCTTTCATAACAGCGTCAAGCTTTTCATTCATCGTTCCATAAATTAGGTCTGAGTGATCAATCCTTGAGGAGATTGTATTAGGGGGGACAACAACAACCTCTAGGCCATAAATATCTTGAAGTTCAGAGGCCTCTGTTTCAGCTGTTCCAGTCATTCCTGATAGCTTCTCGTAAAGCCTAAAGTAGTTTTGATAGGTTATCGACGCCAGCGTTTGATTTTCTTTTTTAATGCTTACATTTTCCTTTGCCTCTATTGCCTGATGAAGACCTTCCGACCATCTTCTGCCTTCCATTGTTCTTCCAGTAAACTCATCAACAATGACAACCTCATCATCTTTAACGAGATAGTCAATATTTTTTTTAAACAATACATGGGCTCTTAGTCCGGACAACAAGTGCTGCATCAAAATAATATTGCTGGAGTCATATAGGCTTGACTCAGGAGCCAAGGCTCCGGCCTCTATAAGCATATCTTCAGCTTTAATATGTCCGTCATCAGTAAGAAAAACTTGTTTATGCTTTTCATCAAGCGTATAGTCGCCTGCGTCTATAATCTCAACCTCCTTACCTTCCCCAACCTCGGTTTGCAGTGTGAAGCTTGGAATCATTTTATCTATCGCGATGTAAACCTCAGCGTGATCGCCTGTTGGGCCGGATATAACTAGTGGCGTCCTAGCCTCATCGATTAAGATCGAGTCGACCTCATCAATAATTGCAAAGGCTAGCTTTTTCTGTGTTTTTTGCTCTTGAGAGAACGCCATATTGTCTCTAAGATAGTCAAAACCAAGCTCGTTATTTGTTGCATAAGTGATATCGCAAGAATATGCTGCTTGTTTTTCATCGCCAGACATTCCTGAAAAAACCGTTCCAACTGAAAGCCCAAGAAAAGAAAATACTTTTCCCATCCATTCCGAGTCACGCTTTGCTAAATAGTCATTCACGGTGACAATGTGGACTCCTTTTCCAGAAAGAGCGTTCAGATAGGCTGGAAGAGTTGCAACCAATGTCTTTCCTTCACCAGTTCCCATTTCCGAAATGCTGCCCTCGTTAAGAACCATGCCTCCAATAAGCTGAACATCATAATGCCTAAGACCCAAAACCCTTTGACTTGCTTCTCTGACAACAGCGAAGGACTCAGCTAGAATACTTTCCATACTCTCTTTATTATTAAGCCTCTCTTTTAACGCTTCTGTCATTGAGACAAGCTCATCATCGCTCATTGAGCGCATCTTTTCTTCCAACGAATTGATTTTGGAAACTTGGCCGTTATACTTTTTTATTAGCCGGTCATTATGAGACCCTAAAACTTTTGATAAAACATTATTTATAATACTCATAGAAGAAGAACGCAATTAATTAACAAAACTGAGGTATTTTCTCATATATGCAAGACAAAACAAAAGGAAACCCTAGAAATTTTAAAGTTGGCAGCAATCTAAGCGACTTATTTGAAAAAGCAAAAGAACACAACCACTTAAACGCGTTAATTAAGGCCGAATTCTCGGATCAATTTAAAGGCCTCAATCTTTGCTTTTTAGGCTCTCAAAGCGCTACCTTGCTTGCTAAAAACTCATCCATAGCTTTCCGCGCTGAAAAACAAAAAAAACAGCTCCTCTCTTTAATTAAAAAAATCGACGGCCTTACAAATATAAAATCAATCTCCATTAAAGTTGATAAAAAAAACTAGTGGTCATTTGAATCATTTTTTGCTTTTAAATATCAACCATTTACATTATAATAGTGCGGTTTTTTATCTTAATATCTTAAAACATTTTTATGTCTGAACAAACAATTGACTTAAAGAAAAGACGTTTTTTAACCAAAGCAACTAGTGTAGTTGGTGCGGTTGGTGTTGGTTTTGCAGCGTGGCCTTTTTTATCAACATGGAAGCCGTCGGCTAAAGCTAAAGCGGCTGGAGCGCCTATAGATGTTGATATTTCTAAATTAGAGTCTGGTCAGCTTGTTCGTGTCTTATGGCGTAAAAAACCTGTGTGGATATTTAAACGTGATGAAAAAGCACTAGAATCTCTTGACTCAGAAGACCTAATTAAAAATCTGGATGATCCAGATGGAACAGGCAACTCTAAAAACCAACAACCAAATTATGTAACCTCTAATTTTCGAACTATCAAAAACAAAGAAAGTATTGCTGTTATCGTTGGGGTTTGCACGCACTTGGGCTGCTCTCCAACATATAGACCAGAGCCTGGTGCCGCTGATCTTGGTGGGGATAGTTGGAAAGGTGGTTTTTATTGCCCATGTCATGGCTCTAAGTTTGATCTTGCTGGAAGAGTTTATGCAGGTGTACCTGCTCCAACTAACCTAGCAATACCTCCGTATCAATACGTCACTGATTCATTGATTCGTATTGGAGTTGACCAACAAAAAACATAAAAGAAATATATGAATAATAAACAAAGCTGGATAGACCAAAGATTTCCGTTATCTAAAGTTATTAATGAGCATTTAGCAGAATACTACACCCCCAGAAACTTTAATTTCTGGTATTTCTTTGGCGGTTTAGCAGTGGTGATGCTTATAATGCAGCTGGTTACTGGGATATTCTTAACTATGCACTATAAACCTGACGCAGAGTACGCTTTTGCCTCAGTTGAGTATATTATGAGAGACGTTGAATGGGGCTGGTTTATACGCTATATGCATTCGACAGGAGCCTCAGCTTTTTTTGTAATAATTTATCTTCATATGATGCGCGCCCTTTTATACGGCTCTTATAAGGGGCCAAGGGAATTGATATGGATACTGGGAATGGTGCTATATATTCTTTTATTAGCTGAAGCTTTCATGGGCTATGTTTTGCCTTGGGGGCAAATGTCGTTTTGGGGCGCTCAAGTAATTATTTCACTTTTTGGCTCAGTTCCCATTGTAGGGCCAGATCTATTAGTTTGGATTCTGGGTGATTATGCTGTTGGTGACGCGACTTTAAATCGTTTCTTTTCATTACATGTTGTTGTTATTCCACTTATTCTTGTTGTTCTTGTTTTTTTGCATATTGTTGCTCTTCACCACGTTGGATCAAATAATCCAGATGGAATTGAAATAAAGAAAAATAAAGATGCCGACGGTATACCAAAAGATGGAATCCCCTTTCACCCATACTTCACAATTAAAGATAGTGTTGTTGTTGTTGGATTTTTATGGATATTTTGTGCAGTTGTTTTTTATGCACCAGCACTAAATGGGTATTTTCTTGAGGCTCCAAATTTTATCGAGGCTAACCCACTTAAAACTCCAGAACATATTGCGCCATTATGGTACTTAACACCCTATTACTCTGTATTAAGGGCAATTCCTCCCCTGTTTGGCTCACAATTTCCTGGAGTATTAGGAATGTTTGCAGCGCTTGGAGTATTTTTCCTCCTTCCTTGGCTAGATCGAAGCCCAGTTAAATCAATACGCTATCGAAGCCCAATCTATAAATGGATTCTTGGGGTTTTTGTTTTAAGCTTTATTGTGCTAGGCTGGCTTGGCGTTCAACCGGTTACTCCTTTATATGTTTTAATGGCTCGTATTTTTACGATCTTGTATTTTTCATTTTTTATCTTAATGCCCTGGTTTAGCACTCTAGGAAAAACTAAAGAGGTTCCAGAGAGGGTTACTGGGTAACATATGAATATAAAATTAAAATTAATTGTTGGCTTATCCGTTCTTCTTTTTTCCGTAAACATTTTTGCTGCTGGTAAGGTTCATTTAGATCATGCAAATACTGATATTTTTGACGAAGCCTCCTTACAAAATGGCGCAAAACTTTTTATGAATTATTGCTCAGGCTGTCATGAGATAAGCTTGATGCGTTACAATCGAATTGCCAAGGACCTAAACCTTACCGAAGAGCATGTTGCTAAAAATCTAATGTTTGCTGGAAATAAAGTAGGGGAAGCTATTACTACAGCTATGCCAGAAGATGCTGCAGCTAAGTGGTTTGGAGGCGTTCCACCAGACCTCTCTTTAGTTTCAAGATCCAAAGGAACTGATTGGATTTACACCTACCTCAGAAGTTTTTATGATGATGAGGAGAGAATTTTTGGGGTAAACAATAAAGTCCTGGTAAATGCCTCTATGCCAGATGTCTTGTGGCCATTAAGAGAAAGTCAATCTGAAGCAGCGTTCGACCAGAGTGTTCTTGATATAACCAATTTCTTAGACTATGTTGGTGAGCCAGCAAAGCTAATTCGCCTAAAACTTGGTAAATGGGTATTGCTATTCCTTGGTATTCTATTTATTCTTGCCTATATGCTTAAGAAAGAGTACTGGAAAGATGTTAAATACGGCATATGGCGGCCGCGCGATTAATTTCTGATACAATCTTTATCTTTACATCCCTTGCCCTAAAAGGCAAGGCTATTTTTTTTTAATTTGGTGCAAAAACTATGCTATCTAAACCTAATCCGTCTTCAACGACCCTCTATGCTGCCTCTGAAGAGCTTGAGTCACATGCAGTTCGATTTGTTATGGCTCACAAGCTAATTGAGCGAGAGGTTATAGAGCTTAAGTTTGATGAAATGCCAGAAGAGGTTTTAGAGCTCAATCCTTGTGAAACTCTTCCAACACTTTTTGACAGAGGGATGGTTCTATATGACCTCTCTGTAATTATGGAATACCTAGATGAAAGGTTCCCCTTCCCTCCTCTTTTACCTGTTGATCCTATTGAAAAAGCGGAAAAGCGGCTGCTAATTTATCGTTTCACAAGATCAGAGGGCTGCTGGTACGAGCTGGTCGAAAAAATTCTACATGGCGCCAAAAAAGAAAGTGAGGCCGCAAGAAAAACTTTGCACGGAAATCTTATAGAGCTGTTGCCTTTATTCTCTCATAAGCCCTATTTTAAAAGTGAGACCATGACTCTTGTTGATGTCTGTATCGCCCCCATTCTATGGCGCCTTAATCTTTTAGGAATCTCTTTAGATGCTAAAAAAGCAAAACCAATCATGGATTATGCAAACAGGCTTTTTGAAAAAGAAGGTTTTCATGAAAGCCTAACTTTTGCTGAAAAGGACTTTAATTAAAAAAACTTATGTCAAGTGTAGTCCCCTATTTAATCCGAGCATACTGTGATTGGATAGAGGACTCTAATTTTACGCCTCACATACTAGTTAGCTCTGAAAAAGCTGGTGTTTCGATTCCTGAAGGCTTTGCAAGTGACGGTAAAATTATTTTAAACATCGCCTCTTCGGCAACAGAGGGTCGAGCAATAACAAACAAGTTTATTAGCTTTAAAGCAAGATTTAATGGAAAGCCTGAAAAAATTATTGTACCCTGCAACGCGGTATTATCTATTTATGCCAAAGAAAACGGTGAGGGTATGTTTTTTGACAACAAAGCCGACCCCATTGATCAAGAAAACCCGAAGCCAAATCTAACTATATTAGATTAATTTTTCAATTTTAGAATTAAAAAGTTCAAGATTGCCTTTTGCAAATGCAAGTATTGGAACATCGGTGTATGCAGCAAGAGACTCTTTATTAGAAAGCATATTCGGATTAATTTCATTTAATACAAGACATGCAACCTCTAGATTATTTTTCTTTACAGCCTCTATTGCCAGCAACCCTTGACTAACAGCGCCTAATTCATCTCGAACAACAATGATAACTGGTAATTGAAGACAAACAGCAAGGTCTGAATTAAGTGTTTTTTCTGCAATTGGTGAATAAAACCCACCTGCCCCCTCTACCAAGACAAAGCTCTCTCCCACTTGATCATTACAGGCATGTACCAAGTCGCTTAGACCAAGGACTTTTCCAGCGCTTATGCTGGCCTCTTCTGGACTAGCCTCAAGAGCAAAACAATTAGGACAAACTATGTTTAAAGGCTCCTTTGAATTGCATGCCTCTTTAAGCGCAATAGCATCTTTTGGAATATAGTCTCCCTTCAAAAACTCACAATTTGTTTCAACAGGCTTTCGAACCTTAACTTGTCTTGCCTTGCTAAGGTGCTTAACAATTTCAATGGCCACAGTAGTTTTACCAACCTCTGTATTGCTGCCTGTTATAAAAACTCCATTCATAGCGACATTTTAGACGAAGTTATCAACCCCCAAGTCACCATAAAAGTATAATGGCGACAATGCAAAATAATCTTAAAACAAGCTTTTGTGGGATGGCATTAAACTCACCAATCATTTTGCTTTCCGGATGTGTTGGGTTTGGTGAAGAGTACACTCGAATCAAAGGCTTCTCTAACTCCGATGTTGGTGCGGTCTGCTTAAAAGGGACTACACTTGAGCCACGACTTGGAAACAAACTTCACAGAATTGCTGAAACCCCTAACGGAATGCTCAATGCTATTGGTCTGCAAAACCCAGGCACAACTGCTGTCATAAATGACATAATGCCCAGCCTAGATAAAGCAGAAACTAGATTCATTATTAATATTTCTGGATCAACCGTTGAAGAATATGGTGAAATTGCAAGGCACTTTGATGACTCTGATATTGATGCTATCGAAATCAATATTTCATGTCCAAATGTAAAAGAAGGCGGTGTTGCTTTTGGTAATGACCCTGAGATGTCTTTTAGAGTTGTTGAGATTTGTAGAAAAAATACCTCTAAACCAATTATTACAAAACTATCCCCAAATCAAACAGATATTGCCTCTAATGCATTAAGGTGCATTGATGCTGGCAGTGATGGGCTCGCAGTTATAAATACAGTCATGGGCATGGCGATTGATATTGAAAAACAAAAACCAATAATAGGAAACAATCAAGGAGGTTTATCTGGACCTGCCATAAAACCTATTGCACTTCTAAAAGTTCACCAAGTTTATCAGGTTAGTAAAAAATATAATATTCCTATAATTGGTCAGGGCGGGATTGTTTCGGCTAAAGATGCGATTGAGTTCATTATTGCTGGAGCAGATACAGTTGGTATCGGTACTGCTCTTTTTTACGACCCCCTTGTTTGTCAAGGAATTAATGAAGGGATTAGTAAATATCTAACAGAGCACAACTTGAAAGATGTTCAATCTTTAGTTGGCTCTCTTAACTTAAATTAGAAACTTATAAAATTAATGATGCAAAAAGAATATAGCGCCGCTTTAATTGAAAAAGAAGCACAAGAATATTGGGCCACCAATAATTCATTTGTTGTGGTTGAAGATAAAACTAAAGAAAAGTATTTCTGCCTATCAATGCTGCCTTATCCTTCTGGAAGGCTTCATATGGGCCACGTTCGAAACTATAGTATTGGTGACGTAATTTCAAGATACCAGAAAATGCTTGGAAAGAATGTTATGCAGCCTATTGGCTGGGATGCATTTGGGCTTCCAGCTGAAAATGCTGCTATAAAAAACCAGGTTCCTCCTGCTGGATGGACTTACGAAAATATTAAGCACATGAAAGAACAGCTTGTTGAGTTAGGTTTTGGTTATGACTGGTCAAGAGAATTAGCAACTTGTCATCCAGAGTACTATCGCTGGGAACAATGGTTTTTTGTAAAGCTATTTGAAAAAGGCCTTGTGTATAAGAAAAAAGCGGTTGTAAACTGGGATCCTGTAGACCAAACAGTTTTGGCTAATGAGCAAGTGGTTGAAGGCTGTGGCTGGCGATCAGGTGCTCCTGTTGAAAAGAAAGAGATTTCTCAGTGGTATATGAAAATAACTGATTACGCAGAAGAGCTTCTTGCGGATATACAAAAACTCGATGGCTGGCCAGATGCTGTAAAAATGATGCAAACAAACTGGATTGGTAAATCTGTTGGGCTTGATATTAAATTTAAGCTTCATGGATCTGAAGCACTAACTGTATATACAACAAGGCCAGATACTTTATTAGGCGTTACTTATCTTGCAATTGCTGCAGAACACCCTCTGGCTATTAAAGCTGGAAAGGGTAACAATGAAATTCAAACGTTTCTTGAGGAGTGTAAAAAAATGGAAACGGCTGAAGCAGCTATTGAAACTATGGAGAAAAAAGGTATTGATTCTGGATTGACTTGTGTTCATCCAATAACGGGCGAATCTACTCCAATTTGGATAGCAAACTTTGTTCTTATGGGCTATGGGACTGGGGCAGTAATGAGTGTTCCGGCGCATGATCAACGAGACTATGAGTTTGCAAAAAAATATAATATATCTATCGTTAATGTTATTTCCGACCAAAGTGGTAATGTAGATACTAGCAAAACAGCGTACGTTGAAAAAGGCATTCTTATAAACTCTGGCGAGTTTAACGGCTTAGGCTTTGACCAGGCGTTTAGTGCAATTAGTGAAAAACTTTCAATCCTGAAAATGGGAGAGCTAAAAACTAATTATCGTCTTAGGGATTGGGGTGTTTCAAGACAGCGTTACTGGGGCTGTCCAATCCCGATAATTAATTGTCCTTCGTGCGGAGCTGTTGCAGAAAACCTTGAAAACCTTCCTGTACGGCTTCCTGAAAATGTTGAGCTTGATGGTGTTGGCTCACCATTAAAAAAGATGCCTAACTTCTATAGCGTATTGTGCCCTAAATGCGGCGCACAGGCGGAAAGAGAAACGGATACTTTTGATACTTTTTTTGAGTCTTCTTGGTACTTTGCAAGATACACATGTGTCGATCAAAGCAATGCTATTTTGGATGATCGTGCTAACTATTGGCTTCCTGTAGATCAATATGTAGGTGGAATTGAACATGCAATCTTACACCTTTTGTACTCGCGTTTTTTCACAAAACTACTGCGTGATGAGGGAATAATTGAAGCAAGTGAGCCTTTTACAAACCTACTTACACAAGGAATGGTTTTGAAAGATGGCGCTAAAATGAGCAAATCCAAAGGAAATACAGTTGATCCTCAAGAAATGATTGCTAAGTATGGAGCTGATACGGCAAGGCTTTTTATACTCTTTGCAGCGCCACCAACACAAGATCTTGAGTGGTCAGACACTGGAATTGAAGGCGCCTATAGGTTTGTAAACAAATTTTATCGTCTTGTTACTGGTTTTGTGGATTCTAATAAAAACATTAAAGCTTTGAAAGTTAATCTTGAAAATTTAAGTGATCAGCAAAAAGAGGTTAGGAAAAAAACACATTTAGCGCTCAAAAAAGTAGGTGATGATTTAGGTAGAAGACATTCATTCAATACTGCCATAGCAACCATGATGGAACTTAATAACACTTTGTCTAAATTTACAGATTTTTCTGAAAAAGGAGTCGCTGTTAGAAAAGAATCGATTGAAATCATGGTCAAGTGTCTTAGCCCAGTAATTCCTCATCTATGCCATCACCTTTGGTTTTTATTGGGCGGCAAAGAGGCTGTAGTTAATGCTAAATGGCCAGTTGTTGACGAATCTGCACTTATTCAAGACAATATACAAACCATAGTCCAAGTTAATGGAAAACTAAGAGCAAAAATGATGGTCCCACTAAACTCTGACAATCAAAAAGTCGAAGCGTTAGCTTTTACTGACGAAGGGGTTAGTAAACATATAAAAGACAAGGAGATAATTAAAGTTATTGTTGTTCCAAACAAGCTTATAAACATAGTTGTTAAATAAAAATTATATTTATTGTGAATGGATTTAACGATTTAACATTTTTTCGATTTGTTCTCTTAATATTAGCTCCATTACAAAGCCCATTTTGCCTCCTGGAACAACCAAGGTGTTTGGCCTTGACATAAAAGAGCCCGCAACCATATCTTGTAAATAAACAAAGTCGCAGTACTTGTGATCTTGAAACCTAACAACCACAAAGCTTTCGTCCTGGGTTGGTATGTCTCTTGCAATAAAGGGGTTTGAAGTGTCAACCGTTGGAACACGCTGAAAATTAATATGTGTTCTTGAAAACTGAGGTGTTAGATAGTTAATGTAGTCCCACATTCTTCTGTGAATTGTGTCTACTGTTGCCTCAGCCGAATAGCCTCTTTGCTCCTTGTCTCTATGAATTTTTTGAATCCACTCTAAGTTTACTACAGGCACTACACCAATCAACAGGTCAACAAACTTTGCGGTATCTATATTTCCATCTTTAACTCCGCCATGAAGCCCTTCATAGAAAAGCAAGTCACTGTCCCTTCCTGCCTCCTCCCAACCAGTAAACTCTCCAGCTTTTTTTCCAAAAGGGATGCCTTCTTCGTCAGAATGAATATAGTAGCGGCGCTTACAATGGCCTTTTTCACCATAATCTCTAAAGGTGCTTTCAATCAAATCAAAATGGTTAGCCTCAGGACCAAAATGACTAAAGTATTTATTTCCTTTTTGATCTTCGGCCTCCATAGCGCTTTTCATTTGCTTGCGATCAAATTTATGAAAGCTGTCGCCTTCAATAATTACTGGAGTTGCTCCAACACGGGAGAAAATATGATTAAACGCATTTTTAACGGTCGATGTTCCAGCACCAGAAGAACCAGTTATAGCAATTACCGGATGTTTTATTGACATGGCCCCGCTTCATTATAAGAAAAGAATTTTTATTATCTTACAAACAAAGTTAAATTGTTAATAAATAAATTCATAACCGCTTGAATTTAAATCACGGGGGTGCTTACTTGATCAGAAGTCTAAGTTGTCAACCTTTAGGGCGTTTTGTTCAATGAAGTTTCTTCTTGGCTCTACTTCGTCTCCCATTAATGTTGTGAAAACATCATTAGAGGCGATAGCATCTTCAATTTTCACCCGAAGCATTACTCTTGTCTCTGGGTTCATCGTAGTATCCCAAAGCTGATCAGGATTCATCTCCCCTAGCCCTTTGTATCTCTGAAACCCTTGCCCTTTTCTTGCTTCAGCTAATAAAAAATTTAAGGCAGTAGAAAAATTAGGTGTTTTAATTTCTTTGGCGCCTTTTTGAATATAGGTCTCATTGTCAAACATGCTCTCAACTTGGTCTGAATATGCTTCTATTTTTTTATACTCTGTTGAGTTAAAAAAACCTTCATCAAGACAAATATTTGTCACCTCTACTCCATAAGTTTTCAAAGAATATAGAATGCTATTATTTTTAAACTCTATAATATTTTGCTCTGACATCGAGCTATTATTATTCATTTTCTCTTGAAGTTTAACACACCATTCTTTCGATCCTTTATTGTCAGATAAATCTAATTTTGGCATTCCCAACATAGACATCAACAAAGGCTCATTATATTTTTTACCAACTTTTTCAATAGTGCCAATCGTACTATAGTACTTAGTAACAAGCTTCTCAAGGGCCATTCCCTGAATAGCTGGAGCATCCCTACTAACAAAAAGACTGGCATCATGGATTGCCTCTTGCTGTAGATATTCATTAAGCTCAATATCATCCTTAAGATAACGTTCTTGTTTGCCTTTTTTAATTTTATAAAGGGGTGGCTGTGCAATAAATAAATAGCCATTCTCAATTAGCTCTGGGTAGTGGCGATAAAAGAACGTTAAAAGCAGGGTTCTAATGTGAGCCCCATCAACATCAGCGTCAGTCATGATAACTATCTTGTGATATCTAAGTTTCGTGAGGTCATATTCTTCTTTACCAATGCCACATCCCAAAGCAGTAATCAGTGTTCCAACCTCTTGAGAAGATAGAATTTTTTCGAATCTTGCTTTTTCTACATTTAAAATTTTACCTTTTAGTGGCAGAATTGCTTGTGTTCTTCTGTCTCTTCCTTGTTTGGCTGATCCTCCAGCAGAATCTCCCTCTACTAAGAAAATTTCTGATTCGGCAGGGTCTTTAGTTTGACAATCACTTAGTTTTCCTGGAAGTCCCGCTATATCTAAAGCACCTTTACGACGAGTCATTTCACGTGCCTTTCTAGCAGCATCTCGAGCCCTGGAGGCATCAAAAATTTTCCCAATAATAATTTTAGCTTCAGCAGGATTTTCAAGTAGATACTCACTTAATTTCTCACTTACTGAAGATTCAACTGGCGCTCTAACTTCAGATGAAACTAACTTATCTTT
This sequence comes from Candidatus Pseudothioglobus aerophilus, assembly GCA_014384565.1. Taxonomy (GTDB): domain Bacteria; phylum Pseudomonadota; class Gammaproteobacteria; order PS1; family Pseudothioglobaceae; genus Pseudothioglobus; species Pseudothioglobus aerophilus. Next base: position 47,983 of record JACNFO010000034.1, on the reverse strand, counting down.
TGTTTGTGAAGAAAACTTAGGGTCTGGAACCTTGATTGACAATATAGCAGTTAAACCCTCTCGAGTATCTTCTCCAGTAATAGCAGCTTTTTCTTTTTTTGCTAACCCTGATGCATCTATGAAGTTATTAAGGGTTCTTGTAAGTGCGGCTCTTAGGCCAGCAAGATGCGCCCCACCATCTCTTTGTGGAATGTTATTAGTAAAGCAATATACACTTTCATTGTAGGAGTCACTCCATTGGAGTGCTACATCAACAGCAATATCATCTTTCTCTGTAGAAATTGAAATAATATCATTATGAATTGGGTTTTTAGATTTGTTTAAGTGCTCTACAAAAGCCTTAATACCGCCCTCATAAACAAAAATATCTTTTTGATCAGTGCGTTCATCATGAATTTCAATACGAACACCTGAATTTAGAAAAGAAAGTTCACGTAATCTGTTTGACAACGTCTCAAACTTAAAAACTGTTTCAGTGAAAATCTCAATACTTGGCTTGAAGTGAATTGTTGTACCTGTTTTTTCTGACCTTCCTATGGTTTTAATTGGTGAAACTGGAACACCAAGAATATAGTTCTGCTCATAGCTTTCACCAGACCTATGAATGGATAGTTTTAGTGTTTCAGAGAGGGCGTTTACTACAGAGACACCAACCCCATGAAGGCCACCAGAAACCTTGTATGAGTTATCATCAAACTTACCGCCAGCATGAAGTACGGTCATAATAACTTCAGCTGCAGATATTCCTTCTTCAGGATGAATATCGACTGGTATTCCGCGACCATCATCTGTGACAGATATTGAGTTATCATCGTGTATTACAACCTCAATTTTTGAGCAGTGGCCAGCTAGAGCCTCATCAATTGAATTATCAACAACTTCGAACACCATATGATGAAGACCAGTACCATCGTCTGTATCACCAATATACATTCCAGGGCGCTTTCTAACAGCGTCTAAACCCTTTAAAACTTTAATATTGGAGGCTTGGTATTCTTCAGTCATAAATGGCCCTTAAAAAATGAATTTATTATACCACGGGTAGTAACTTTGTCGATAAATCATATAACATTTTTCACATTGCTGTAATAGAGAAATTACAGCTTAAACACTAGTGATAACTCCATTCTTAATATGGTAAATATTAGTTTTTTTTGGGTCTAAAGGAAGATCTTTATTTCCAATATCGGTTATAAATATTTGTATATTTAGGTTTGTCAAAAAATCAAGTATTGAGTTAATTTTTTCCTGGTCAAGCTCCGAAGAAATATCGTCAATCAGAACGACTGGGTCAGAGCTGTCTTTTGCTAAAACAAGTACTTGAAGCATCCAAAAAACAATTGAAAGTTTTTTTTGCTCTCCCCTTGAAAGAAAGCCTTCATTTTTTTTACTTAAATAGAAATCAATTGAGGCCCTGTGTGGGCCATACCCCAAATGTTTGGTTTTTATAAAAGAACTTTTATTGTTTTGGAGATATTTTTTAATTTCGTATTGGTTAAGGCTATCAACATCCTTTACCCAGCCTGTTTGTAATTTAAACTCCAGGCTTTTTGTGGAATCAACAAAACTCTTAAGAGATAGCAAGGAGCTCTCTTCAAGTATTTGTGTCAGTTTCTGTATGTAGTTTATTCGAGCTTGAGTAATCTCAACAGATAAAAAGGCGAATTTTGAGAACCATTCTTCGAGTTGGTTTTGATTATTTCCTGTTAGTATTGCATTTATATTTTTTAGGGCTTTATTATAGGATTTATATGCTTTTAATACTTCTTTGTTGTCATGAAAAACACCCCAATCAAGATAAGATCTTTTAAGTTTTGGTGTTCCCCCTACTACAAAACCCCTGTCAGGAGAAATAATTTGTGTGGGCAGGTGTTGGCTTAAAAGGCTATTGCTGGTAATTTTTTCATTACCAATTACGATGGTGCTTTTACTTTTAGATTTACTTAAAGTTACCTTTTCACCATCGATTATTGCATTTATTTGAATAAGGTCTTTTTCAAAAGGAATTACATCTTTAATGTTTTTTGTTTTAAATGATCGACTATGTCCTAGATAATATAAAGACTCAATAAAGTTAGTCTTTCCTTGACCATTACTACCAAGAATTAGGTTTATATTTTTGTTGGGCTCTAGATACTGATCGTTTAAATTTCTAAATCTTGCAACATGCAGTTTCTCAATTATTGCCATGTATTAATTTTGGCTATATTCTCATTGGCATGATTATGTACTGATAGCTTTCATCACCCATCGCACTTAGTAAACAAGATTTATTTTCACCGCCTGGTATAACCATATTAACTTCTTTTGAGGTTAGTTTTTCTAAAACAGAAATTAGGTAGTGAATATTAAAAGCAATTTCAAGTTCTTTTTCTTGTTTTGTAACTTCTATTTGAGTTTCGGCTCTTCCCCTTTCTGAGTGAGAAAATATACTAAGCTTGTCATCTCTAAAAACCAGTTTTACACCTTTTGTTCTTTCGTCAACAAAAATTGATGCCTGTTGTAAGCTAGAGAGAAAATCTGCTCGATCTATAACAATTGTGTTGCTGAAGTCGGTAGGCATCACTTGTTTATAATTTGGAAAATTCCCATCAATTAAGCGGCTGATAATTTTCGTATTTGTATCTACTAATGAGAAATAGTTGTCTGATAGATGGATTTCTGCCATATTTTGGGTGCTTTTATTTAGTAGTTTAGTTAATTCTAATACTGCTTTTCTTGGAAGAATTACTGTCTTTTTATCTTCTAAATTATTGCTTTGTTTTACTTCACCAATTGAGAGTCTATGCCCATCAGTTGCTACAACAGTTAATGAGTCTTTGTTTAATTCAAAAAACAATCCGTTTAAATAAGCCCTTATATCTTGGTTTCCCATAGAAAAACTTGTGTTTTCTATTAGCTCTTTTAGTGCTTCTTGTTTTATTTTTATTACGCTTGTATTTTGTGTTTTAGGAAGTGCTGGAAAATCTAGATGATTGAATGTATTTAACTCAAATGTATTCTTATTTGCATTCAGATAAACTTTATTTTCTTCAATTTTAAATTTAATTGTTGTTTTTTCTGGGAGTTTTCTTACAATATCAATGAGGTCTTTTGCATATATTGTGAATGTCACTTCTGTTTCACTTTTTATTTCATTTGAAGCACTTATTTCAAGCTCCATATCTGTTGTTGTAAGCGTTAATATCTTATCTTTCAGTTGAATTAAAACGTGTGAAAGTATTGGGAGGGTTTGTTTTTTTTCAACAACGCCAATTACAGTTTGTAATGGTTCAATTAATTCTTCAACGCTTAATTCAGTGTTCATAGGCTGGATGTCTTTATAAATTAATTATTATTATTATTAGTGTTCTTATTCTTTGTTAATTTCTTTCTTTTTCTTTTTAAAATCAACACCATAAGTGGGGTATATCTTGTTAATATCTTCAGGCTTGTTTTTACACTATTGTTAGTTATTGCTCTAATTATAAGATGTTTTGTTACTTATCAACAACACAACTTATAATTTTTTGTTTATAAGTTAGTAATTTTAATTGTTATATTTTCAATATCGTTTTTAATCTCTTCATTTGTGTTTATGAGACCTTTTAGTTTTTCACAGGAATATAAAACTGTAGAGTGGTCCCTGTTTCCAAAATTTTGACCAATTTTTGCCAGCGATAAAGATGTTAGTTCATGACATAAGTAGATTGCCATTTGTCTGGCTTTTACTAAATGCTGTTTTCGCGAATTTGAAATTAAATCAGAAACTGTTATTCCATAAAACTTACTAACTGTTTTTTGAACTTCGTTTACTTCAATAATAAGTTTTTTTGGTTTAATTAGATCACCCAGCGCTCCTTCTACAACATCTTTGGTTATAAAAGAATGGTCTATTTGAGAAAAGTCAACAAAAGCCTTTAGTTTAAGAAGCGCCCCTTCTAGGTCTCTAACATTTGAGACAACATGGCTTGCAATAAATAAAGCAATATCCTCACTAAGATTTAGAGATATCTGTGGATTTTGAGACTTCTTTAATAAGATAGCTGCCCTCATTTCCAACTCTGGGGGCGAAAGCTGTAAATTTAAGCCTTGTGAAAAACGAGTTTTAAGCCTATTTTCCAGATCTTTAATGTTTTTAGGTGGCTGGTCACATGTAAAAATAATCTGTTTTTTTGTGCCAAACAAAAAATTAAAAATATGAAAAAACTCTTCTTGTGATTTATCTTTACCAGCTATCAAATGAATATCGTCAACCAATAACAAATCAGCAGATTGATAAAAGAGCTTAACATTTTCTATTGTATTATGGCGAAGGCTGGTTGTAATATTCCTTACAAAATCCATTAATGGAACATAGATTATTTTTGCATTTGGGTTTTTTTCTAGCGCTAGATGCCCAGCAGCTTGCATTAAGTGGGTTTTTCCCAGACCAGACTCTCCATAAATAATAAAAGGATTGTATGGAGACGCTCCAATCTTCTCCGCAATTTGTCTGCTCGCAAGAGCCGCAACCTGATTGGCGCTTCCTAAAACAAGGTTGTAAAAAGTATATTCTGGGAATAGTGGAGTTGTATGATGTTTTGTTTGGCTAGCAGTTTTTTTACTAGAATCAACAACGCCAAATCTAACTTTTAGTTTGCGATCAAACTCTGACACTGCGAGAATAATTGCAGCTTCAAGGCTTTTATGGTTGTTTAGGTACTTAAGTGCAGATGCGCTAGGTGCGTAGAGGTAAAGCGTCTCATTTCTTTCTGCAGCTTTCAGGGGTTTGACCCATACACTGAACTCACCTAATGGCAGTGTATTTTTTAGCGAATCTAGGCACTGGACCCAAGTCTGAGACATAAGAAAGAAGGTTAAAATTGGAAAACAATGTACTAATGATACCTGTAATAATTCTAAAAAAGATTAAAGCCTTTGTTAGATTTGGTTGATACCTAGACCTTCGGATTTGTTGTTTTTTATTAACTCCATATCTATATAATTTAACTAATTTAACATAAAAAATATTAACTTCAAGCTGGAAAACTGACTAATGAAAAAAACCCCCTATAGTAGGCTTTTTGAGCCTGTTAAGATTGGCCCTGTTGTTACAAAAAATCGCTTTTATCAGGTTCCACATTGTTGTGGTATGGGGCATCAAAGGCCACAAGCACACGCTGCTATGAGGGCCTTAAAAGCAAAGGGTGGGTGGGGAGTCGTTAGCACAGAGGAGTCAGAAATACACCCCACCTCCGATTTGTCGCCATATGTTGAACAAAGAATATGGGATAAAAGGGATATCCCAGCTCTAAGTCTTATGACAGAAGCTGTTCATGAGCATGGCGCTCTTGCGGCAATAGAATTAGCCCACAATGGAAACCACGCTGCTAACTTATATTCAAGGCTTCCTGTTATTTCGCCTGTAAGCCAATCTATAGATCTTATTTATCCCAAACAAACTAGGCGTATGAATAAGAAAGACATTGCTGAGTTTAGGCGCTGGCATCGTAACGCCGCTTTAAACGCAAAGGCCGCTGGTTTTGATATTATTTATGTTTATGCGGGCCATGGAATGACGCTTACCCAAGAGTTTTTGCTTCCAGAAATTAACGACCGTGCTGATGAGTATGGCGGCAGTATTGAAAATCGCGTTCGTTTAACACGAGAGTTGCTCGAGGAAACTAAAGATGCTGTTGGTGACACCTGCGCGGTAGCTTTTAGGTTTGCTGTTGACGAGCTTAAGGGCAAAGATGGAATGCAATTCTTTGAGGAAGGAAGGGCTGTAGTAGAAATGCTGGCAGAAATTCCTGACCTTTGGGATGTAAATGTTTCCGACTGGGCTAATGACTCACAAACTTCTCGTTTTGAGCCAAATGAGGGCTATCAAATTCCATATGTTGAATTTGTGAAAAGCATAACAACAAAGCCCGTAGTTGGGGTTGGTCGGCTTACCTCTCCAGACCTAATGGTTAGTCTAATTGAGCGAGGAGCTATAGATCTTATTGGTGCAGCGAGACCTTCAATAGCAGATCCTTATCTTCCTAACAAAATAAAAGCTGGAAAGACTGATCAAATAAAAGAATGTATTGGTTGTAATATTTGCGTCTCGAGCGATAATTTTGCAGTTCCAATTCGTTGTACACAAAACCCAACTATGGGAGAAGAGTGGAGAAGGGGCTGGGACCCAGAATCAATTAAACCTAAAAAGACAGATCAAAAAGCACTTGTTATTGGATCTGGACCTTCCGGATTAGAATGCACTATGCAGCTAGCAAGACGTGGTTATCATGTTACGTTGGCAGAGGCAGATAATAAGTTAGGAGGCAGAGTGCTTTTTGAGTCTGGGCTTAAAGGGCTTTCTGCTTGGAAACGAGTCTCTGATAATAGAATTTATGAGATACAGCAAAAAAACAATATTGAAATTTATAAAGAAAGCGAATTAACTCTTTCACATATAAATGAACTTGGAATCAAAAATATATTTTTAGCTACTGGGTCAAGTTGGCGCAAAGACGGTGTCGGCAGAAGTAGAAGAAAACCAGTTCAGGGCCTAGAGTCACTGCAGGTGCTAACTCCAGAAGAGGCGATAAAGCAGAGCCCAAATTTAAGCGGGCCTATTGTTGTTTATGATGATGAGCAGGGATATTTGGCAGGGGTAATTGCGGATCATTTAAGTTTTGATGAACACGAAGTAATTTTTATAACCCCAGCAAGCGTAGTGTCTCCATGGACAGAGTCAACTCTAGAACAAAAAAGAATTCAGAAGGCGCTTTTGGTTAGCGGCGTTAACGTAATTTGCAATAAGACCATAGATAAGGCTGAAGGTAGTAGTCTTAATCTTAAGTGTGTATTTACTGGAGAGATTTCACTTTTAAAATGTTCATCATTAGTAATGGTTACAGAGCGCATTCCAAACACTACGCTCTATGATCAGCTTGTGGAGCAAGAAAATAACACTGAACAGGGCGTAGCAAAACACATTCAGTTAATTGGAGATGCCGAGTCTCCAGGTTTAATAGCAGATGCAGTCTTTTTAGGCCACCTCGCCGCGCAAAGTTTTGAGGAGCCGGAACAAGAAATACAAAAGGCCATGTTTATGCGTGAAATGCCAAGTCTTAAGTAAAGACAATACTGGAGAGGGGCTAAGGCCTATTTCACAATTGATTTTGTGCGTGTTTTAGAGTAACATTGCCCTCTTTTTATATGGCCTAATAAAGTATGCGCAAGACAATTATTGCTGGAAACTGGAAAATGAACGCCAGTAAGGTCTCTGTTAAGAGCTTAATTGATGGAATATTGTCTGGAATGGAAGGCGTTAATTCAGAGGTTTTGGTTTGTGTTCCTTTTCCATATATGTCCCAAGTTGAGTCTTTGATAGAAGGCAGTAATTTAAAGCTTGGCGCCCAGAACATTAACATAAACTCATCAGGCGCATTTACTGGCGAAGTTAGTGCAGATATGATAAAGGACTTTGGCGCAAAACACGTTATCGTTGGACATTCTGAAAGACGAAGCCTCTACGGCGAAACAAGTTCGGTCGTGGCGGAAAAAACGAAATCTGCATTAGGTGCTGGGCTGACCCCTCTCTTATGCGTTGGAGAGTCTCTAGAGCATAGGGAGTCTGGAGAAACTGAGGCGGTTGTTGCGGAGCAAATTAATGCTGTTATAGAGTTAGTTGGCATAGAGTCTTTTGACAATATTATTATTGCTTATGAACCAGTCTGGGCAATAGGAACAGGCATGACAGCAACGCCGGAACAAGCACAAGCGGTTCATTTTTTTATACGAAACCTTTTAGGTGAGAGTAATGAAAATATTGCTCAAAAAACACCTATACTATACGGTGGAAGTATGAATGCAGGTAATGCTGTTGAGTTAATTTCTTGCCCAGATATTGATGGTGGGCTAATTGGTGGGGCTGCTCTAAAAGCAGAGGATTTTTTACAAATATGTAAGGCAGGTTAATATGACATTTCAAATAATTTTAGTAATTCATGTGCTTTTGGCTCTTGGGCTAGTCGGGCTCATATTAATACAGCACGGCAAGGGAGCAGATGCGGGCGCCGCATTTGGTTCTGGGGCGGCAGGCTCAGTTTTTGGAGCTAGAGGCGCGCATTCATTTTTATATAAATTAACTGCAGTCATGGCTATTAGTTTTTTTGTAACTAGCATAAGTCTTGCTTACTTCGCTTCAAATGAAAGGTCTGCAGCAGAGTCCGACCAAAGTATTATGTCCCAGACAACTATGAGTGATGATGGGTTTGATTCAGACGCAAGCGAAATTCCCAGCAATTAATTAAGCCGTCGTGGTGAAATTGGTAGACACGCAGCCTTGAGGGGGCTGTAGCGCAAGCTGTGACGGTTCGACTCCGTCCGACGGCACCATACGCATGTTTTAACTCAAGCGTTATTCGTACAGTTTCTTAAGGTTGTTATGTACAATCAGCATTCTTTCATAATTTAGAGTTAATGAAATTTACGAATATAAAAGTACTTAAAGGAATAGGTTTAATGCTTTTAGGCATGACTATTGTTCCTTTTTTAGATATTATTGCTAAGCTTTTGAGCCAAGAAGGTTATCACGTAACACAGGTTACATGGACACGGTTTTTTTTCCATGCTGTTTGGTTGTTGCCAATGATTATGTGGCAAAAGGTTAAGCTATTTTCAATCCCTGAAAAGCCCGGCTTACAGTTTTTACGGGGCTTGATGCTTACGCTAGCAACACTATTCTTTTTTGCAGCCATTGTAACCAATGATATCCCTGAAGCGCTTACGCTTTTATTTATCTCCCCTCTTGTTGTTGCAGTTCTCTCACCCTTTATTTTAGGGGAGCGTTTTGATATTTTTATTGGGGCTGGTGTTCTAATAGGTTTTATAGGGGTTATAGTAGTTCTTCAGCCAGATAGCGAGCAGTTTGATCCGACTTTATTGTTTGCCCTAGTTGCCGGGGTTTGCTATGCCCTTTATATTATCATAACCAAAAAATTATCTTTTCGTGCCCCACCAGTTTTGACTTTATTTTATTCTGCCATTGTTGGAATAGTTATTATGACGTTTTTTGTTGTGCCTTATTGGACAACTCCAGATTTAAAGGGCGTTCTAATGGGGGCGGCAATGGGTTTTTTTGCTGCAGCTTCGCACTTTATGATTATCAAGGCTTTTGAGTTTGCTAGCGCCTCAGAGCTAAGCCCCTTTAATTATTTTGAGATCGTAGTTGCCATTATTTTGAGCTATTTAGTTTTTGGTGTTTTGCCAAATTTTCAAGCGATACTTGGATTAATTATTATTATTCTTAGTGGTCTTTATGTCTCCTGGCGAGCAATGAAAAATAATCAAGATCAGGAAAATAAACAAGATGCCTTGATAGAGCACTTATAAAAAAGGATAGAGCAGCCTTTTATCAAGTCTATTCTTATTCTTTAACGCTCAACATATAATATGCAGGCTTTAATTTTCTTATGTAGACCCTATATACGCAACATTGCAATTAACCATAAAATAATATGAATTGGCGAACAAAAACTGAAGCAAAGATCGAGCTATTTTCTGATTGGCTTTTTGATAACGCCAAGAAAACAATACTAATTATTTTTCTTCTTGTGACTGCTCTTGGCTCGCAATTGCCATCTTTAAAGATTGATACAACCACCGAAGGGTTTTTACATAAATCAGACCCAATGCGCGTTGAGTACGATATATTTAGAGACCAGTTTGGCAGAGATGAAAAGCTAATGATCGCTGTTAAAACTGAAAACATTTTTGACTTAAGTTTTTTAAAGAAGCTTGATAGCTTTCATGATGCTCTCGAGAACGAGCTACCAAATATTAAAGGCGTTGACTCTCTAATAAATGCAAGAAATACTTATGGAATCGAGGGTGAGTTAATTGTTGAGCCCTTAATTGTCAGCCTCCCAGAAACTAAGGGTGAATTATTCAAACTAAAAGAAACAGTCATTAGCAACAGTCTCTATGAAAACTCACTTTACAGTGAAGACTTTACTATGACTACTGTTACGATTGACACAGAAACATACTCTAACGATGGGTTGTCAAATGAGCCAGTTAATATAGAGTTTGATGATGGCCTAGAGTTTGATGATGGCCTAGAGTTTGATGATGGCCTAGAGTTTGATGATGGCCTAGAGTTTGATGATGGCCTAGAGTTTGATGATGGCCTAGAGTTTGATGATGGCCTAGAGTTTGATGATGATAGCTTGGGCGGGCAGAGGGTGTATTTAACTGATGCTGAGAACGACGAAATAATTGCAAAAACCCAGAGCATCATGCAGCGTTTTGATGGAGATAATTTTGAAATATACTTGTCAGGCTCTGCTGCAATTGCAGGGATTTTTAAGCAAGCCCTAATGAATGATTCAGTTATTTTTATTAGCTTAATGATGATTGTTATTATGGTTGTTTTGTTTGCTCTATTTAGGCGTATTTCAGGCGTTATATTACCATTAGCCTGCGTCTCTCTTACCCTTATAACAACCGTCTCATTAATGTCGGTATTTTCAGCTCCTTTTACAATGGCTACCCAAATAATGCCAACCTTTTTGTTGGCAGTGGTGACTAGTGCATCTATACATTTGCTGGCAGTTTTTTATAAGGACTTTTCAAAAACAAATGACAAGAAAGCATCCCTCAGGTATGCAATGGGCCACTCTGGTCTAGCAATTATAATGACCTCTATTACTACAGCTGTTGGCTTATGGTCCTTCTCTTTTTCGGGAGTTGCACCCGTAGCCGATCTTGGTGTTTTTGCTAGCAGCGGCGTAATGATTGGCTTGGTTTTTACTCTCATCTTTCTGCCTGCTTTAATATCTATAACTAGAGTTAAAACCCTTAAGACGAACTCAGATAAAGAAGACCAAACCCTAATGGATAGGTCTCTTATTGGAATAAGTGTGTTCGCAACTGGACGCCCAAAACTTATAGTGTCGGTAAGTGCTGTATTAATTATTTGCGCAGCTATTGTCGCTTCACAACTTAGGTTTTCCCATTTTCCACTTCAATGGCTTCCAGAAGATAACTTTGCGCGCGTCGCAACGGAGGCGGTTGACGAAAATCTTAAGGGCTCCCTAACGCTTGAAGTTATTATTGACACTGGAGAAACAAACGGGCTTTATAACCCAGAGCTTTTAAGGGTAATTGATGATGTTTCTAAAAACATAAATTCTATCTCAACAGGAAATATGTTTGTTGGCAAAGTTATTAGTTATATTGATGTTATTAAGGAAACAAATAGAGCGCTAAACGAAAATCGTGAAGAGTATTATGCTATTCCTGAAGACCCTGATCTGATTGCTCAGGAATTTTTGCTTTTTGAAAGCAGCGGTAATGACGACCTTTCGAGCCTTGTAGATGCAAATTATTCTAAAGCTCGGCTAACCCTTAAAACCCCTTTTATTGACTCACTTGAAGCTAATATTTTTATAGACAATGCACAGGTTTACTTAGACCAAAAGTTTGGCCCTCTTGCTAAAGTTACTTTCACTGGCATTGGAACTCTGATGACAGTAACCTTTGAAGAGGCAATTTATAGTAGTGCATTTAGTTATGTTCTTGCCTTTTCATTAATAACTATTCTTATGGTGCTATTAATTGGCAACGTAAAAATTGGCCTTATTAGTATGATTCCAAATATCTTGCCCATAATTTTTCTTTCAACAATTATGGTTGTCTTTAAAATGCCTCTTGATATGTTTACCTTGTTGATTGGTGCTATAGCACTTGGACTTGCAGTGGACGACACTGTTCATTTTATGCATAACTTTAGAAGATATGAGCTTCAATATAATGATGTTGATAAGGCAGTAAGGCTTACATTGCTTGGCACTGGAAGAGCTATTACACTAACTTCTATAGTCCTTGCTCTTGGCTTCCTTGTGCTGACCTTTTCTCAAATGAACAACATGTTTGACTTTGGCGTTTTAACAGCTAGTGCAATTTTGGTAGCAGTATTGGCAGACTTTTTTTTGATGCCGGCAATAATGAAGCTGATTATTAAAGATAAGGCCAGTATGTAGGAATTGAAAAAAAGGCGCCTTCGGCGCCTTTTTGAAGATCTTAAAGCTTAGCCCTGGGCTTGAGCCATAACCTCTTCGACAAAATTATCTTCTTTTTTCTCAATACCCTCACCAACTTCATAGCGAATAAAAGACTCAACCTCTGAATTTTTAGATTTCACTAAAGCGCCAACGGTAGTGTCTGGATCTTTAACAAAAGCTTGGCCATAAAGAGTAACTTCATTGACAAATTTTTTCATTCTACCAACAATCATTTTTTCAATAATGTTATCAGGCTTACCGCTTTCTTTAGCTTGTTCAATAAAAATTGCCTTTTCTCTTTCAAGGAGTTCAGTTGAGAGCTGATCTTCACTTACACATTCAGGCTTTGAGGCTGCGATATGCATAGCAATATCTTTTGCAAGTTCGGCGTCATTTGAAGACAATACTGTGAGTACAGCAATTCGCTCACCATGCTTGTATGCCCCTAAAACTCCGCTTTCAGTGCTGACAATTTGAACTCTTCTAACTGAAATATTTTCACCAATTTTAGCGATAATTTCTTCTCTTGCCTGATCAACAGTAACGCCAGAGTCTAGTTTTTGCTCTGAAAAGATCTCAACAGATTCCGGTTTATTCTTTAGTGCCAAGGCGCCTAAAGTGTCAACAAAATCAATAAAAGCAGATCCTTTAGTTACAAAGTCTGTTTCAGAGTTAACTTCAAGAATTGCAGCATGCATTTTATCTTCACTAATAGTAACACTTACAAGTCCTTCAGAGGCTACTCGACCAGCTTTTTTTGCAGCTTTTGCTGCCCCAGATGCTCGCATTAAATCAATTGCTGCCTCTAGGTCAGCATTGGTCTCAACTAATGCTTTTTTGCAGTCCATCATGCCTGCGCCAGTTCTTTCTCTTAGTTCTTTAACTAAAGCGGCTGTAATTGCCATAATTTATCTCCTATATATACTTTGTATAGCTATTTATTCAGTATCTGCCTTCTTAGCAGCAGGCTTCTTAGCAGCAGGCTTCTTAGCAGCAGGCTTCTTAGCAGCAGGCTTCTTAGCAGCAGGCTTCTTAGCAGCAGGCTTCTTAGCAGCAGGCTTCTTAGCAGCAGGCTTCTTTTCTTCAGTAGCAGCTTCAGTCTTAGCAGCAGGCTT
>JACNFO010000034.1:0-34763 GCA_014384565.1 Candidatus Pseudothioglobus aerophilus | reverse complement strand
AGGCGCAGATTTCTTAACTGCAGCTTTGGTTTCTACAATTGAGGCTTTAGCCTCTAGTATTGCATTAGCAATTTCTCTCGCATAATAACCAATTGCTCTTATTGAGTCATCATTTCCCGCTATAACATAATCGATTCCTTCAGGACTGTGATTTGTGTCAACAACGCCGATAATTGGAAGTTGTAAAGTATGTGCTTCACGAACCGCGTTCTTTTCATGGCCAATATCAACTACGAAAATAACATCAGGAATGCTTCCTAAGTCTTTAATTCCACCAAGGCTTCGTTCAAGCTTTTCTTGCTCTCTAGTCATAATGAGTGCTTCTTTTTTTGTAAACTGAGAAAAATTTTCTTCAGCAAGAAACTCTAGGTCCTTAAGGCGCTTAATAGAGGCCTTAATAGTTTTATAATTTGTCATCATGCCGCCTAGCCAGCGATGGTTGACATAAGGCATTCCACAGCGAATTGCCTCTTCTTTAATAATGTTGCTTGCAGCTCTCTTTGTGCCAACAAAAAGGATTGATCCTCCAGCAGCAGCAGTTTTGCTTGCAAAGTTGAGCACATCATTGAATTGTGGTAGAGTTTTTTCTAGATTAATTATGTGAACACCATTTCGTGTCCCGTAGATAAAAGGCTCCATTTTTGGATGCCAAAAACGAGACCTGTGACCAAAATGAACACCTGCCTCTAACATTTTTTTCATTGACGCTTTCGCCATATTTTTCTCCTGGGTTAAGACTTCCACATTGCCTATTAACCAACCTTATTAAAAAGGCACCCTGGTTAATATTGGGGCTCTGTGTGATACATTAAAATACTAACTTTATAAAGATTTAGTTAGCCCTTCTTACAGCTCATGTTGGCTGAAAGGCGACGATTATCCCATATTTTTTTGAATTAAGCAAAGCATATTTTCTCTAGTTACCTATATAGGTAGGCATCTACACCCTATTCACTAAAAAAACATACAACTCAAAAAAACACCCTTTATAATTATGCTTTTTTAAAATAATTGTGACCAAATGTTGGTTATGATATGTATCTAGCCTAATAAGGAGGGCTCTATAATACATAATTGATTCTATACTATGAAAATTGCTATTATTGGAAGCGGAATATCTGGCTTAACAGCTGCTCATCTTCTTCACAAACAACACGATATTACCATTTTGGAAGCTAATGACTATATAGGCGGCCATACCCACACCCATCAAATCGAGGTAGATAAAAAGAAGTGGCTGATTGATTCTGGCTTTATTGTTTACAATGAAAACACATATCCAAACTTTATAAAGCTTCTTCAAAAACTTAAAGTTGACACGCAAAAAACTTCTATGGGTTTTAGTGTTAAGGCACCAGGACAAAAACTAGAGTACTCTGGAGGCTCTCTAAATTCTTTATTTGCTCAACGCCTCAACCTATTTCGACCTTCTTTCTTGATGATGCTCAAAGACATTTTAAGATTTAATCGAATCTCAGTGGCAAAACTAAGTAATTTAAACGAGTCAACAACAATCTATGAATTTTTGATTAACCATAAATTTAATAAGAATTTTATTGAGAACTATATAATTCCAATGGGTGCTGCCATATGGTCAACAGCTGCGAAAAAAACAACAGAAATGCCAGCAGTTTTTTATATTAGATTTTTCAAAAACCATGGACTACTTCAAATATTTAATCGTCCCCAATGGTTCGTAATTAAGGGCGGCTCAAAAGCATACATACCAAAAATAATTGCAGGATTTAAAAATAAAATTTTGCTTTCAACCCCAGTTTCCAAGGTAATAAGGGGCAAAAATAGTGTTGAAGTTTTTTATGGAAAGGATGAGGCCTCTCATCAGTTTGATAAGGTTATATTTGCAACACACAGTGATCAAGCATTGGCATTATTAGAGGATCCTAGTGAAGAAGAGGTTGAAATTTTAGGCTCCCTGCCTTATCAAAAAAATGTGGCATTGCTGCACACAGACTCTTCTATATTGCCTAAAAAGAAAATAACATGGTCTAGTTGGAACTACCTTTTGAGCGGTGATCAAAGTAAGCCGGTGACGCTAACCTATAACATGAATATTTTGCAATCATTAAAGTCGAAGACTAATTTTTTAGTAACCCTAAATAGTAATGGGGATGTTGATAAAAGCAAAATAATTAAGACTTTAGTCTACCATCATCCTCTTTTCACGGTCAAGGGCGTTAAAGCACAAAAAGAAAAGAATAAAATAAGTGGTGTAAATAACACTTTTTATTGTGGAGCATATTGGGGTAATGGTTTTCATGAGGATGGCGTTAACAGCGCCCTTGATGTTTATAGTTTTTTTGATAAGGCCTTATGATGCTCTCTAAAAATCACCAACTATATTGGGGTACCATTAGTCATCAGCGAAACACCCCGTTTAAGCGGTTTTTTTCATACCCAATTTTTATGGCCTATATTGATATCTCGTCTTTAGCATCCACGATGAAGCCATCACTTCTTTGGAACATTAATAAGCCTGCGCTTGTTTCATTTAAAAGGAAGGACTACCATGGAGACCCAGGCTTAGAATTAGATAGCGCGGTTCGAAAAACACTTCATGAAAAAACTGGTAAAGTTTTTAATGGGCCAATTAGACTCCTGACGCACTTGAGGTACTTTGGGCATTGTTTTAATCCAGTAAGTTTTTATTACTGTTTTGATGATTTAGACCAAAAGGTTGAGGCCATAATGGCTGAAGTAACAAACACACCATGGAAAGAAAGGCATGCCTACATTATTGAAGAGCAAACAGAAAATAATACTAGGACGGGGTTTATCGCCTCTCCAAAAAAACAACTACATGTAAGTCCTTTTTGGGGGATGGACCATGATTATGAGTGGTTTTTCTCACAACCTGAAGACTCTCTAAATGTAAAAATGAAAAACTTTAAAGATGGTGAAAAGGTTTTTAATGTTTCTCTTGACTTAAAGAGGCGTGCATTTTCAAACGCAGGTCTTGTTAAAGCAATTTCCAGGTTTCCATTTATCACCCTGATGGTTGTATATAGAATCCATTGGCAAGCATTTATGCTCTATATAAAAAGAGCTCCATTTTTTACACATCCTGACAAACTATGACTCGAGAAATTCAAACTAAAGATAGACTTTCAGTTGATGGCTTAGCAAATAATATTCAAGAAATACAAAGAAGCACCAGAATGACTTCTTTCTTTAAAAGGATTTTATTTAAAAAACTGAAAGGCTTAAAAACTGGTGAGCTGACAATAATTGATGGTTCTGAAATTCACGTATTTGGCATTCTAAAATCAGAGTTTAAGGCAACCTTAACTGTTTCATCTCAAGAGTTTTATGTTTTTTTAGGGAGTGGTGGCACCAATGGCGCAGCAGAGGCCTTCACTGCTGGTTATTGGTCTGCAGATAATTTGGTTGAATTAATTCAGATCATTATTAGAAATAAAAAAACCATGGAGGGGCTTGAATCTGGACTTGCAAGATTAACAAATCCAATCACTAAAATAATCCATAGGCTTAGACAAAACACCTTAAAAGGAAGCAAGAGTAATATCTTGGCACACTACGATTTGAGTAATGATTTTTATAAGCTATGGCTCGACTCAACCATGACTTACTCAAGCGGCATTTTTCTAAACAAGAAGTCAAGTATGCTTGATGCCTCGGTAGAAAAGCTGGATAGGCTATGTCGAAAACTAAACCTTAATAGTAGTGACCATGTTCTTGAAATAGGAACGGGATGGGGAAGCTTTGCAACACATGCAGCCAAAAATTATGGCTGTAAAGTTACCACTACGACTATATCAGACAATCAGTTTAATTATGTTGCTGAGCTGATTAGTAAGGAGAATTTAGATAATAAAATAACTTTACTAAACAAAGATTATAGAGAGCTTGAGGGTGTTTTTGATAAGATTGTTTCAATTGAAATGATAGAGGCTGTTGGGTCTGACTTTGTGCCTGGCTTCTTTGAAAAGGCCTCTTCATTGCTGAAGAAAAATGGTTTAATGGCTCTTCAAGGAATAACATATAACGACCCAGACTTTAATGCCTATAAAAGTTCGGTAGATTTTATCAGAAAATATATTTTTCCTGGCTCATGTCTTATCTCATTGTCACAAGTTGAGAAAGCCATCAAAGATAAAACGGATTTAATTATGGTTGACTCTGAAGATATAACTCTTCACTATGCAAGGACACTCGAGATATGGCGTAAAGACTTTGAAAATGTATTGCCGCAAGTGAGAGAGCTTGGTTTTTCTGACCCTTTTATAAGGATTTGGGTTTTTTACCTAGTCTACTGTGAAGCGGGATTTCTTGAAAACCTAATTGGTGATTTTCAGTTTATATTTGCTAAACCTGACTCCAAAAACATTAAAATTACACACTAAAAAAATGATTAAATTATTAATAAAACTTGCAGAAAATGGTTTATTACCAGATATGCTTATTAGGCTTGGAATAAGGCGTTTATGTGCTCAAAGGCTTTTAGAGGCAACGAGCATTGGCAAGCTTGAAATGGAAAAAAGACACTCATCTTGGATTGACTTTTTAAATGAAAGCCCAATTGCTCTGGTTCCAGAAAAAGCAAATGAACAGCACTATGAGGTTCCACCAAGGCTTTTTGAATTGGTCCTGGGCTCGAACTTAAAATACAGTTCTGGTTATTGGCCAAAGGGTGCTTCGTCACTAGACGAATCAGAGCTGGAGATGTTAAAGCTTTCTTGTGAAAGGGCATCCCTTTCAGATGGCCAAGAGGTTTTAGAATTAGGATGTGGTTGGGGCTCCTTGACTCTTTATATGGCACAAAATTTCCCTAATAGCAAAATTACTGCTGTTAGTAATTCAAAGGACCAGAGGCAGTTTATTGAGAACAAATGTAAGAAATTAAAGATAGAAAATATCAAGGTTATAACAGCAGACATGAACGACTTTTCAATTGATAAAAGCTTTGATCGTGTTGTTTCAATCGAAATGTTTGAACATATGCGCAACTATGGTGAGCTTCTAAAAAGAGTAAGTGGCTGGTTAAAAAAAGATGGAAAACTTTTTGTTCATATTTTTTCTCATAAAGAAATTGCCTATCCCTTTGAAGACCAAGATGAGGGAGACTGGATGGCTAGAGAGTTTTTTAGTGGCGGTCAGATGCCTTCTCATAGGCTCCTAACCTGTTTTCCAAGTCGGATGAAAATTGAGAAAGATTGGAGGGTAGATGGAACTCACTATGAAAAAACCTCACTCGCATGGCTTAACAAGATGGATAAAAATAAGGCTGAAGTGCTTAAATTATTCGAAAAAACTTATGGCAAAGATGAAGCAGGCATTTGGTTTCAAAGGTGGCGCATTTTTTTCATGTCATGCGAGGTTCTTTTTGGTTTTAAAAACGGCTCTGAATGGGGCGTTTCCCACTATCTTTTTGAGAGGCCATAATGGATAATATCAAGGACCTTGTTGCTATTATTTTATGTATTTTGACAGCCTATTTTGTTGCAAATGCTGCAACAGTTGAGGGCGCTGTACTTTACGGCGTGCCAGCCATACTTTTATGTGCCGCTGTTAGCTTTATTGTGCACTGGATTGTTGCAATCCCTTCGCTTGTAACAAGCTCAGAAAAATATTTTGACTTTACAGGAATGATCGCAACTCTACTTCTAGTTGCTACTTCTATATTTGCACTTTTAGGCCAAGGAATGCAAGTTTCTATCCGCTCAACTACTGTGGCTATTTTTGTATCTATTTGGACGCTAAGACTTGGGACATTTCTCTATATAAGAATTGTTAAAAGTGGAGAAGACAAAAGGTTTAGGGAGATCAAAAAATCGTTGCCAAAATTTTTAATGACATGGACTCTTTCAGCCCTATGGGTTTTCCTAACGACAGCAAATGCTGTTACCATTATTGTTTTAAACCAGCATGCAGCTCTTGACTTATTTTTTATAGCAGGATTTTCCCTCTGGGTTTTAGGGTTTGCTTTCGAGGCTGTCGCAGATAAACAAAAAAAGAGCTTTAGTGAAATCCCTGAAAATAAGGATAAATTTATAACACTTGGATTATGGTCTATATCACGCCACCCAAACTATTTTGGGGAGATTATTCTTTGGACGGGCATTGCAATTATATCGCTCCCACTTCTCTCAGGCTGGCAGTTTTTAACCCTTGTGTCGCCAGTTTTTGTCTATCTTCTCTTAACTAAAATAAGTGGACTGCCTTTTTTAGAAGAAAAAGCTGAAAAAAAATGGGGCAATGACAAGGAGTATCTTGAATACAAGAGCAACACACCCATATTGATTCCTTATTTTGGAAAAAAATAACTCAAACTAAAAAAAATGGCAATTGAAACCCCTGAATATAAAATAATATCCAAGTGTGAAGGCTTTGAAGTTCGTCGTTATAGTGACATGGTTATTGCTACAACAAAAGTTCAGGCCGACTACAAAGCCTCAACATCTTCTGGATTCAGAAGAATTGCAAGTTATATTTTTGGTGGCAACGATAAAGAAATGAAAATTGCCATGACTGCACCTGTTATTGCTGATTGCCCTTCTGAGGGGCTTAAGTCTTATAACATTTCTTTTATAATGCCCAAAGAACACTCTATGAGCGACCTCCCCAAAGCCAACATAAGTGAAGTTTCAATTCAGAAAGAGAGTCTTGGTAAGGTCGCTGTTCTATCTTTTGGGGGCTGGGCTACTGAATCTAGAAGCATAAACTATCAAAAAAAACTTTCAGAGTTGCTTTTAAAAAACAAGATTGAAATAAAAGGAGGCTTTATGGTTGCTCAATTTAATTCACCATGGACGCTGCCAATGTTTCGTAAAAATGAACTTATGGTGAGAATAAGCAGTTAAATAGTTTTTTATCTACTGGCACATCTTACAGAGCCCACTAAGCTCTACAGCTTGAGAGTTATTAACTGAAAACTTGTTGCTTTTAGGTAAAGAAAGTTGAGCTGAAAGCTGACAAGACTCTTCCACAGATTTACAACTAGTACAGTTAAGCAAGACATGAAAGTGGTTTGTGTGGCTATCATTGCAAACTAGATAAGTATTGCTTGAGTCCATTTTATGAACAACGCCCACATCAATCCAAAAGCTTAAGACCCTATAAATTGTACTAATATTAAATGAATGGCCTTTATCTTTTAAAGAGTCCCTCAGATCATAGGCAGAAAGATTTTTTCTTGCAGAGTCTAGTTCATTAATAATTGACATTCTTTGAGGCGTAGCACTTTTTCCAGACTCTAAACATTTAGACATTAATTTTGCGTTATTAATCATCACTTTCCTCTTCGTTTTTTCTATACTCCTCGTCACTAAAATGCAGCGTCTCAACAACTGCATCAGTAATGGCATATCCGCTATCAGCAATATCAAAACTTTGCGATCCTACTGATATTCTCCCATAAACAATTATTGGTACGTATAAATCGCGAAACTTTATTGGATTGTTTGACACATCGACAATCAGTGTTTGGTTTAGAGGTGGGGGCGGAACATGGATGCACTGACCAGCTTCAGGGACAAGCAAAAACTTGCTAATGTCAGATCCTACATATTCAATTGGAACCATGAATCCAGCAAGTGCAATATCTTCTCCTTCTAGCAATTTATTTAGTTTTGTTCCAGCCTCTTCTATTTTTGCTTGAAACTCTGGGCTATTATAGATTTCATAGGTCAGATCTTCTGGAATAAAATCATATGCATCAGTTGGCTCAAGGCTTAGCCAGTTTTCTTCTATTGTGGATAAATACTCATCAGTAACTACAATGGCAAGAGAGTTTAACGAGAAAAAAATTAAAATGGAGAGGGATATTTTTTTTAACATGCAGACTAGCTTAATGTTTGATGTAAATTTTTTCTAAAAACCATGACTGCTGGAACCAAACTACTTAATACTCCAGCAAATAAGATCAAGCCAAAAACCTTAATTTCCTCCAAGCTGATCCACTTAAACGAAGGTGAAATGCCTAAAGCCAAGTTTAACTGATTGGTTGCAAAGTAAGTCACAATTGTCACCAGAATAATTGCACCAATAATTGCAACCAATCCAATTACAAGAGACTCACATATTACCATTATGGCTAAAAATTTTGGCGAGGCCCCATTGGCTCTGTAAATTGTCATTTCCTGTTTACGGTTATCCAAACTGGCAATAATTAAAGTTACCATTGCTATGAGGCTGATTGCAATAATAATCCAGCTTAGAAGCTGAAATCCTTTATCAACTAACCCAACAATTGACCAAAGCTCTGACAATGCTATGCCCGGTATTACAGCAGATATAGCCTCCTTCGAGTATTCTCTAATACTCTTGGTAAATTTAAATAAAGTTATCTTTGATTTAAGGCCCACAAAAGCAGCTGTAACTGTTTTTGGGTCTAAAGCTCCAGCTGGCAGAGACGACAAGTCAATATCATCAAGGCTGAATACTTTTTTCCCACTCATCCATCCAAGGTGAAGCAGCTCATAGCCCTTTAGGTCCAAAAAAATAGCTTGATCAATTGGGGTTCCTGTTTTCTTAAGAATTCCTGTAACCTTAAATGAAAAGTCATCATGCTTGCTACCTATTGACTCAACTGAGCCATGGGTGATTTGAATTTCTGAACCAACATTGTAATTAAGTCTTTCAGCAACATCAGACCCCAAGACTGCCTCCGATAGTTCAGAAAATGCTACTCCGTTCAAAAAAATCAATGATTGATTGTTGCCGTATTTAATATGCTCAAAGTAATTTGATTGAGTCGCTACAACCCTAAACCCTCTATGACTATCACCTAGTGCAATTGGAACCAGCCAACTTATATCACTTCTCTGCTTAATATCATTGACAGTCTTCGTTGTGATGTTGTTTGTGGGTCTACCAAGATGAAAAACTGTGTATAAAACCAATTCAAGAGAGCTCGACCTTGGTCCAATAATTGCATCAACACCTGAAATACTTTGATTAAAGCCTTCCTCTGTGCCTTGTTGAATTCTCTCTATACTTAATAGTAGAACCATTGAAGCCATCAAAGATATCGTCACAAGCGATGTCGGAATAATCCTTGAGCGCATTGATTTAAGCAAAAGACTAAGCATGCTGTTTATTCAAATCTATGACAGTGTCAAAGTAATGTGTAATAGAGGCGTCATGACTCACCATAATTATTGCCTGTTTGGTTGAGTCAAAGGCGTCCATCACCTCATTTAAAAATTTTTTAGTCGTTTCAGCATCAAGAGCAGAGGTTGGCTCATCAGCTAAAATTAAATCTGGCTTGCCAAGCAGAGCTCTAGCAACTGCAACTCTTTGTTGCTGACCAACACTTAGGCGGTTTACTGGAGTTGTTAAAACCTCTTTTCCTAGCCCTAGTGATTTGACCAGTCTAGTGATTTCTTGATTTAGATCATTGACTTTAGATTTTCTAGATTGAGAGAATCTAATACCCAATGCTATATTTTCTGAAACACTTAAAAATGGAATAAGGTTAAGTGTTTGAAAAATATAGCCGATGTGATCTGCTCTAAATTTATCCAAAAGCAGGGAGGACATTGAAGAGTAATTAATGCCATCAAACTTAATATCACCAGCTTGAAGTTTTAAGGCGCCAGCAATCAGGCTGAGTAGAGTAGTTTTACCACAGCCTGAAAAGCCACTAATCAATAATCGCTGTCCCCTTTTAACCTCTATTTCTGGAAAAACAATTTTTTTACCGTGCTGATAATGGTATTCCAGTCCTAGTGTTTCTAACATCAGATTCTCATTTAAAATATTACTTTATCGACGTCAGATTTTAGGCTTTTTGTTAGCGCTTTATTGTTTATTACTGCCTCGAAGTATAAATTTTCTAGTTCGCTGAAGCGATTGAATGCATTAATGGTAATGCTCTTTAATTGGCTTGGCTCATTGCAAGAAAACTCATATGATAATTCGACATCTTTGTGATCTCCTTCTGTTGAGACACTGTGAAGTTCAGATTTAAATGAAACTAAGTCACAATTAGCACCTTTAGGAAATGAAAATAATTGTGAATAATTTTGAAATTCAGCTAATGATTCACCTGATACGCTTAACTTATCATGCTCGTCATGCTCCTCATGCTCCTCATGCTCGTCATGCTCGTCATGCTCGTCATGCTCGTCATGTTCATCATGTTCATTAAGTAGTTGAACTATTGGCATTTCATAAGTAATAGCAACTTGATTTTGACTGATTACCATTGAAAAATTGTTTAGTCCGTGGGCATGTGCATCTGCACGCCTTTCTTCCTCTGCGCTTGCAAAAGAAGAAATTAATAGCAACGAAAGAAAGCTAAGTTTTAACATTTTTGAGTCCTGTTTAATTAAAACAGGATAATATATCCTAAATGCAATATTATTGCAATAGGGTAAATGTAATTAATTCGTACACGCAGATATTGTTGAAAAATTTGATAGATATCTTGGCATTATAAAGTCTAGATAGTGTTTTGCAGTTTCAGTTTTTTCTTTTAAAAATTCAGAAGATGATGTGTTGTTTTTAAAAGCAGATGATGCCCTTTCAACGCTTAAAAGCATTTGCCAAGCTGCTGAAATAGTTCCAATCATCATGAGTGTATCAAAGGCAATTTTTCCAGTAAATTCTTTGTCATCAGAGTTTTTAGTAATAATCGAAACAGTTTCTTCAAGATCATCAAGAGACTTTTTAAACCGATCAATCTGCGACATGGAAATCAGCTTTGATAATGATGGGGCTTCGACACATTCTTGCATTTCTAAAATAAGCTCCCTAACTCCAAGCCCATCATCGCTAATGATTTTTCTACCAATGAGGTCCATTGCTTGAATTCCATTGGTCCCTTCATAGATTGGAAGTATGCGTGCATCCCTTAAAATCTGAGCAATTCCAGTCTCTTCAACATAGCCCATTCCTCCGTGACACTGAAGGCTTACAGAGGCAACTTCTTGTGCGGTTTCAGTGCACCAGCCCTTTACAACCGGCGTTAAGACTCCAAGTTTCCTTTTATGTTTTTCTAATAATTCTGCTGGCAAGTCGCTTCCAGAATAGTCAACTTCTGCACAAGCGGAATAGGCTAAAGCTCTCGCTGCTTCGGTAATAGATTTCATGTTTGCTAACATTCTTTGCACATCAGGATGCCTAGCGATTGGACCAGGCTCTTGAAATCCTGGAGCAATTCCTTGAACACGTTCATTACAAAAACTAAGTGCTTGTTGGTACGCACGTTCTGAAACTGATACTCCCTGGAGTCCAACTGTGAGTCTTGCATTATTCATCATTGTGAACATACATTGAATACCTCTATTTTCCTCGCCAACTAAGTAGCCAATTGCCCCATCTTCTTCCCCATAGCTCATGACGCACGTCGGGCAAGCATGAATTCCAATTTTGTGCTCAATTGATAATGCTTTTAAGTCGTTAGAATCTCCAAGGGAGCCATCATCATTGACAAGAATCTTTGGCACTAAAAACAAAGATATGCCTTTAACACCCTGAGGAGAGTTTGGCAGTCGGGCCAACACTAAATGAATGATATTCTCAGACATATCGTGCTCGCCCCAAGTGATATAAATTTTTTGACCACAGATTAAATAATGATCACCGTTTGGAGTTGCTCGCGTTTTAAGCGAACCAACATCTGTACCTGCATCACCTTCAGTAAGATTCATCGTGCCGCTCCACTCACCAGATATAAGCTTTGGAAGGTAGCGCTGTTTGAGTTCCTCATTTGCATTTAGAGTTATTGCTTCCACTGCTCCCTGGGTAAGGAGAGGGCACAGACCCCATGACATGTTTGCCGAATGCCACATTTCTTGAACGCTTGCAGCAACGACAAAAGGGACGCCTTGTCCTCCATAATTAGGTGAGAATTGTAACGAGCCCCATCCTCCTTCAACAAAGTGCTGGTACGCCTCTTTAAAACCAGTTGCAGTAGTGATTTTGCCAGAGCTGTCAATTTTTAAACCCTCTGAGTCACCAGTTTTGTTAATTGGTTCTATCTCTTCTTTTGCAAGCTTTCCTGCAGCATCTAAAACCGTATCAATTATGTCAACTGTTGAAGCATCAAGGCCTATCTCATTACAAAGTTTTTCAATTTCAACAACTTCTTTTAATACAAAACTCATATCTTCTACAGGCGCAGTATAGTATGACATTATTCTTCTCCTAGGTTTTTAACTGACGCTCTAAGCTCGTGTTTTTGTATTTTCCCAGTTGCGGTTTTTGGCAGCGGCCCAAAGACAACTTTTTTTGGCCTTTTAAATTTAGCCATATTGTTTTTGCAAAAGGCTATAAGCTCATCTTCAGAAGCCTCTTGGTTAGACTTGAGTTCTACAAATGCACACGGCACTTCTCCCCAAGTCTCATTTGGCATTGCTACAACTGCTGCTTCTCCGACTGCAGGATGTTGATAAAGTACATTTTCAACCTCCACGGAAGAAATATTCTCACCACCCGATATGATGATGTCTTTTGATCTGTCTTTAATTTGAATATAGCCATCACTATGAATTACTGCTAGGTCGCCACTATGAAACCAGCCACCTGCAAATGCCTCTTCTGTTGCCTTGGGGCTGTTCCAATAGCCCATCATACAAGTGTTACAGCGAATTACAATTTCACCAATCGCCTCTCCGTCATGCGGAACTCGCTGCCCAGTCTCTTGATCAATGACACTAACATCCTCGGTCATTGGGAATCTTACTCCCTGCCTTGAGCTTAATTTAGCAAGCTCGGCTGGACTCTCATTAAGCCAAGATGCTTGAGGTGCGGCTTGAAGGATATGTCCATACGTTTCAGTCAATCCATATACATGCATAACATTAAATCCTAGTTTCATCATGCTCTCTAAAACCTTTGCAGGAGGAGGTGCGCCAGCAGTCATTACTTTAATTTCTCTCTCAAAATATTTTTGCGTTTCTTTAGGCGCGTTGGCAAGCATATTGAGCATTATAGGAGCTCCACCAAAGTGAGTTACATTATGCTGTTCAAGGAGGTTAAATACTTTTTCAGGGGCAAAAGCCCTAAGGCAAACTATAGTTCCAGCGATCGCAGCCATTGTCCAAGCATGGCCCCAGCCATTGCAGTGAAATAATGGAACTGAGTACAGATAAACCGGGTGGTTGGGAAGGCTCCAGCCAATTACAGTACCCATACTCATTAAATAAGAGCCACGATGATGATAGACGACGCCTTTAGGTTTTCCAGTTGTTCCAGAGGTGTAGCTGAGTGAAAGTGGGCTCCACTCATCATCAGGCATTTGCCAGTTATATAGAGGATCTCCATTTACAACTAGAGATTCATAATCAGTTATATCTGAAGAAATATCAGGCTGTGATTCAGCAAAAGAATCGTTTATTACTACTATTTTTGGACTAACTGAAGTCATAGAGAGGGCCTCAGATGCAACTGCAAAAAGCTCTCTGTCAACAAAGAGCATCTTTGCATTACTGTCGTCAAAAATGTATGCAATTGTTGCGGCATCAAGTCTAATATTTATAGTGTTTAGGACTGCGCCAGCCATTGGAATTGAAAAATGTGATTCAAACATTTCTGGGGTGTTAAATGCCAATACTGAGACAGTATCACCTGGCTTTATGCCATAACTTTTTAGACTTGAGGCAATTCGAACGCATCTTTCTCTTGACTCACTCCAAGTGTAAGTTCTATTTTCATAAATTACAGAAGTATGCTGACCATAAACATCCGCTGTTCTATGTAAGAACGAAAGCGGTGAAAGAGGTATAAAATTTGCAGGATTTTTTTTCATAGCATTAACGGTTAATTTCTAAGCGTAATTCCATTATCTAACATAGATACAATTCTTGCTTGCGTTTCTTGCGTTTGAGCAAGAGTGAGGAATGAAGAGCGCTCAGCATCTAAAATATCTTGTTCAGTAAAAATAGTACCAGAAGCACAATTTCCACCAGTCATAATTCTTCCAATCTCAGTTCCAACAGTCACATCATGTGGCGTAAGCATGCCATTTTTATGATTTTTTGTAAGCCATTCCAGCATTTCTTCAAAGTGGTCTACGCCAGAAAGTGCGAGGGGATTTCGAGTTTTTGCTTTTGAGGTTGTCTCAATCGATGAAAGCGCACCAGTCAGTATGCGGTCTCTATTCATATGAAAGACATCATTAGCTCTTCTCATTGATAGAGCATCAGCCTCTTGTGGAGAGTTGGCTTTTCTACCAAGTCCAATATTCATAAATGATTTCCAGGCACCTTTCCGACCGTCTCCTAGACTTTCAGACCACCTATATAGTGTTTCTTTACATCCACCACCAGCTGGAACAACCCCCATAAATGACTCAACAAGGCCCATGACAGAGTTAGCATGACCAACAACATGATCAGCATGAAGGACAACTTCAAAGCCACCACCAATTGACATGCCAACAGGGGCAGCAATTACAGGTAGTTTTGAATTTCTCATTTGTAGCATTGTGTTTTGAAAGTAAATAAGAAATGCATCAAGAGCATCAAAGTCATTTTTTTCAAAGCAATTTCTAACACTCCAAAGACTAACCCCACATGAGAAATGCTGGAAGTCATTGTGAATTACCACGCCTCGTAAGCCCTTTTTTTCAGACTCAGATATTGCATCAGAAATCATATCTAAAGACCCACTATCAAGAGCATTAGCTTTTGAGTGAAACTCAACAATTGCCGCACCTTCGTATTCAAACCAGCTAGCAGACTCATTTGAATTGATTGCTTTGAGGGTTTGTCGTACTTCAGAAAATCTAAGCACACCATCTGGCCTGATAATTGGTTTTAGATTGCCACTAGGCGAAAGGGAGCTTAATCCAGATTTTGAATTGATATAAAATTTATTGTTAATACCCTTAAGAAGAAACTCTGGAACGTCTCTACCATCAGCTTGTAGTCTGTCAACAAAGTACTCAATTCCAATTTCATCTAACAGCTCAAATGGCCCCTGAACCCAGTTATAGCCAAGCTTCATAGCATCATCTATCTGCGTTAAATCATCAGTGACCTCTGGGACCAGAGAAGCAGCATAGCAGAGCGTTTCTGAAATAACATCCCATACATAAAGACCATACGGGCTTGTGTTTTTAATAATAAAAGAGATCCCAATTTTTTCTGCCTCTTCAAGAAGAGGGGTTTTTAAGCGCTCATGAGGACCATAACTCCCATTCGACAAATCAATTACTTGTCTTTCATCACCAATTTGTTTATAAAAACCTTTTTCATTTTTATTTCCAGTTTGGCCATTTGCAATCATTTTGGTCATAAACTTAATTTGAGACGAGTAATTATGAAAAGCATCATTTTCTGGCAGTATACTTACGAGGCTTTTGACAACATCAGCCATAAGGTCAATGCCTATTAAATCATATAGCCCAAAAACTCCTGTCTTTGGAAGACCTAGAGGTCTGCCAAAAAAAGCATCCGCTTCTGTTGGCGATAGTTTATATTCAAAGGCTTTATGAAGGGCACACTGGATAGCAAAAACACCAACTCTATTAGCAAGAAAGCCAGGCGTATCTAGGCAGGAGACAACACCTTTTCCAAGTATTTTTTCACTAAATAAATCAAGAGTATCAATTACTTCATCTCTAGTAAATTCACCACGCACCAATTCAAGTAATCTCATGAATCTAACTGGGTTGAAAAAATGAGTTATTGCAAAGCGCTCACAAAACTTTTTTGGCATTCCTTTTGTCAGAAGACTAATAGGAATCGTTGATGTATTAGAGGTAATAATGGTTGACTCTTTACAGCTTTCATTTAATTTTTGATAAAGGGCTTGCTTAACATCAAGCCTCTCTACAACCGCTTCAGCAATCCAGTCGCAATCCGCAAGCTCATGGAAGTGATCGCGAGTGTTTCCAATTCTTATAAGGCTTTCCGCTTCTTTACTCATAAGGCCAGGCATATCTGGATCTTTAAGCCTTTCAAGGCCTTTAGCCGCTAAGCTGTTTACGTTCTCACCCTCACTAGGAAGGTCAAGAAGCCAAACTTCTACCCCAGCGTTTGCTACTTGACCAGCAATTCCAGCCCCCATTGTTCCGGCGCCAATAACGCCAACTTTTTTAATTTGATTTTTCATGAAGAGTTTTTTAAGATGAATGATTTAATGGCGTCAAGAGTATCTTTTGGAGACTCTATTGGAAGCATATGACCTGCATTAGAAATAGTCGTAGTCTCAGCATTCAGCAGCTCAGCTAATTCTATGCCGAATCGAAGAGGTGTATTTTTGTCTTCTGTTGCGAGAATAACATTAGAGGGAATGTTGATATTTTTAGCACAATTTATGCCATTTTTATATTCAGTGCAAGCAGTAAGATCTTCTGCTAGCGGATTATTAGCCATTATTTGTCGACCAATTCCAATAGGCTGCATTCCTGGAACAGCACTACTACCTGATTGTGATTGAGAGCCAAACCCCCACTTGAGCAACATATCAGCTGCATCAATAGGTGTCTTTTTGGCTGCGTCAACCAGGGCTTCGTTAACAGGTATTGAGGCAGCTGTTGCAACAGCAGTTAGTGTTTTTAGTTTTGCTCCTAAAGAGCTGACTGTCTCTAAAGCAACAAGAAATCCTTGAGAATGGCCAACAAGATGTATTGATTCACAGCCCGCTAGTTTAAGAGTTTTCCCAAGCCATTTGCCCATCTCTTCAATTGTTTTTAAAGGCTTGCCTTCGGAAAGGCTATGACCTGGTAGGTCAGGTGCGAATACTGAAAAACCATGAAAAGCAAACCATCTAGCCTGAAGGGCCCAAGACCTATGGTCTAGACCACTTCCATGAATAAACACTACAGTAGGCTTCTTAGGATCAAATGCACAGCCACCAGTGGCTACAAAAATATTTTCTCCATCAACAACAACATTCATTATGAAATTGCCTTTTCTACTGCTTTAAGCCCGGATTTGAAGTCACTAATAATATCTGATACAGACTCTATTCCAACAGATACACGTATTAAGTCAACACTACTTCCAGCTGCTTTCATTGCTTCTTCATCAAGGCGCGAGTGAGTTGTACTAGCTGGATGAAGAACTAAGGTCCTTGAATCACCAACATTTGCTAAATTAGATGATAAATTTAGTGCATTGATAAATGCTGCGCCACCTTCTCTGCCCCCTTTGACTCCAAAGCAAAGCATAGAGCCAGCACCATTTGGAAATAGCTTTTGAGCAATTTCATAAGTTGGGTTTTCGGGTAAATCTGGATGGTTAACCCACATAACAGCGGATTGTTCTAGGAGCCACTTTGCAAGTTTAATTGCATTTTTTACATGTTGATTCATTCTAAGAGTGAGAGTTTCTATTCCTTGAAGAATCAAAAATGCACTATGAGGGCTCATTGCTGGACCAAAATCACGCATTGATTCTGCTCTAATTTTCATTGATAGGGCAGATGGACCAAATTCTTCCCAAAAATTTATACCATGAAATGGCTCATAAGGCGTTGTTAGGGTTGGGTGTTTGTTGCTAGAGCCCCAGTCAAAAGAACCGCCATCAACAATTACCCCTCCAACAGCAACGCCATGTCCACCAATCCATTTTGTGACTGAGTGAACAACAACATCAACGCCATGCTCAAAAGGTTTGCATAATACAGGCGTAGAAAAAGTAGCATCCACAACAAGCGGCAAGTTATTTTGGTGGGCGATTTCAGCAATTTTAGGAAGGTCAGAAACTTCGAGCCCTGGATTTCCTATTGACTCACAAAACACAAGCTTAGTGTTTTCTTGTATTGCGTCTTTTAGCGCTTTTTCATCATTTATAGAAATAAAGGTACACTCTATGTTAAACCTTTTAAGAGTGTGTTTTAGAAGTGTTCCTGTTGAGCCATAAATTTGTGACGCACTTACAATATGATCTCCTGCAGAACACAGGCTAATAAAAGTAACAAAAAGTGCACTCATGCCCGAAGCAGTACAAATAGCTCCAACACCACCTTCTAGTGCAGCGATTCTCTGCTCTAAAACCGCAACCGTTGGATTGGTTATGCGGCTATATATATGACCACCTTTTTCAATATTAAAAAGAGCTGCAGCATCGTCAACTGTTTCGAAAACATAAGAGGTGGTTTGGTATATAGGAACTGCTCTGCTTCCAAAAGACGGTTCTGGCTGATAACCAGAATGCAGAGATATTGTTTCAGGACCAAAAAAGGATGACTTTCCCATAAATGCTCAGTTTAAAAAACAAAGAGAATATTTTCTCACAACTGGCTACTGAGGGGGTTTAAATTTAGTTTAAAGGTTATTTAGCTAGAGCAAGCTCTTTGCGCATTTTGTCAATCGTTAATTTGTAATTTTCAGTATTAAAAATTGCTGACCCGGCGACAAATGTATCAGCACCAGCTGCTGCGATTTCTCGAATGTTGTCTACTTTAACGCCACCATCAACCTCAAGTCTTGTGCTAAGGCCTTTTTTATCAATTAATTTTCTTACAATTCTCAATTTTTCTAAAGATGAGGCTATGAAAGACTGGCCTCCAAACCCTGGATTAACTGACATCAGGAGTATCATATCAAGTTGGTCAATTACATACTCTAAATGGTGAAGTGAAGTTGCTGGGTTAAAAACTAAACCTGCTTTGCAGCCATTTTCTTTTATAAGCCCTATTGTGCGGTCTATATGTTCAGAGGCTTCGGGGTGAAATGTGATGAAAGAAGCCCCCGCTTTTGCAAAGTCAGGAATAATTCTGTCGACTGGCTTGATCATTAAGTGGACATCGATTGGTGCAGTAACACCATGATTTCTCAGCGCTTCACAAACTAAAGGCCCAATTGTAAGGTTTGGTACATAGTGATTATCCATGACATCAAAATGAACAATGTCTGCACCAGCAACTATAACATTGTCAACCTCTTCCCCAAGCTTAGCAAAATCTGCTGAAAGTATTGAGGGGGCGATAAAGTTTGGTTGCTTCATTTTAGTCTCCGTTTATTCTATAAAAAGGCTTTGGCCTGTCATTTCTTTTGGCTGTTCAATTTCCATAAGTTCCAAAAGCGAAGGCGCTAGGTCTGCAAGTGTACCAACATGTGGACCTAAAAGTAAGCTTTTCCTTTTCCCAACATATATTAAAGGGACTGGATTAGTTGTATGTGCAGTATGATTTTTTTGCGTTTCAGGGTCTAACATTTGTTCTGCATTTCCATGGTCCGCAGTAATTAGGGCTTCCGTTTCAGACTCTAGACATGCCTGATGAATTTTTCCTAAACAGCTATCGACTGCTTCAACAGCTTTAATCGCTGCCTCAAGGTTTCCAGTGTGCCCAACCATATCTGTGTTGGCAAAATTACAAACAACCAGTTTATGTATTCTAGATTTAAGTGCTGAAATAAGATTTTCAGTTAACTCGTATGCACTCATTTCCGGCTTTAAATCATAAGTTTTTACATTAGGAGATTGAATAAGCTTTCTTTTTTCTCCAGCAAGTATTGTCTCAACGCCCCCATTAAAGAAAAAGGTAACGTGTGCATATTTTTCAGTTTCAGCAATTCTAAGCTGACTAAAACCAAGGCTTGAAATATAGTAACCCAGAGTGTTAAAGACAGATATTGGAGGATAAGCGCACTCAAGATTAAAGTCTTTCTTGAACTCTGTAAGGCAAATAAAATTGCATTTTTTGAATGCATGCCTATCAAATCCATCAAATATTTCTGAAGTTAGAGCTTGAGTTATTTCTCTTGCACGATCTGCACGATAATTCATAAAGATTACTGTATCGCCATTATTAATACTTACAGGCTCGCCAATAATTGTAGGGGCAATAAACTCATCATTTTCGCCTTCTTCATACGCCATTTGGATTGCATTTTTTGCAGAATCTGCTTTACGATCACCTTTTCCAGAAGATATTAATTCATAAGCTTTTGAAACCCTCTCCCAGCGATTGTCTCGATCCATTGCATAGAACCTTCCTACTACTGAGACAATTTTACCTAAATTTAGCTCAGAGATTTTTAACTCCAGCAGTTCAATAAATTTTGAGGCACTGTTTGGCGGCGTATCACGCCCATCTGTAAAGACATGAAAATAAACCTCTTTGCAGCCTTTTTGTTTTGCCAGCTCAAGAGCCGCATAAATGTGTTCTTGGTGCGAGTGAACTCCTCCATCAGATAAGAGTCCAAGAATATGCACCGCTTTATTATTAGCCTTAGCAGAGTCAAGTGCTTTGCACAAATTTTTATTGCTGAAGAAGGTACCACTTTTAATGTCATTACCTATTCTGGTGAAATCTTGCTCAACAATTCTTCCCGCACCAATTGTTAAGTGGCCTACTTCTGAATTGCCCATTTGGCCTTTCGGCAGTCCAACACTTTCTCCAGAGGTTCCTATTAACGTATTAGGATAGGTATCAATAAGATGATTCCAGTTAGGGGTATTAGCCATTGCTATTGCGTTATTCTCAGAGTTTTGAGAATAGCCCCAGCCATCTAAAATTAAAAGTAGTTTTGTATTTTGCATTGAAAAATTAACAGTTATACATTAAATAAAAAGTGAACTACATCCCCATCTTTAACAATATACTCCTTTCCTTCAGAGCGCAACTTGCCTGCGTCTTTTGACCCCTTTTCGCCTTTATATTGAATAAAGTCTTCATATGAAATTGTTTCAGCTCTAATAAAACCTTTTTCAAAGTCACCATGTATTTTACCCGCGGCCATTGGAGCCGAATCTCCAATGTTTATTGTCCAGGCTCTAACCTCTTTAACACCTGCAGTAAAATATGTTTGAAGACCTAGTAAACTATATCCGGCTTTAATTAAGCGATCAAGACCAGATTCAGATTGCCCCATCTCATCTAAAAAACCTTGCTTATCTTCGTTATCAAGCTCAGCAATTTCAGACTCAATATCAGCACATACAGCAACAACTTGACTATTTTCATTATCTGCATAGTTTATTAATGCAGATAAGTGAGGATTATCTGTAAAGCCATTCTCGCTTACATTGGCAACATAAAGAACTGGCTTTGAAGTAAGCAATTGCAGGCCTTTAACTAGCTTTTTCTCTTCTTCAGTAAAAACAAGAGATCTAACTGCATGGCCCTCTTCAAGGGTTGGTAGGATTTTTTCAAGTAAGTTTTTTAAAGGCAAGCCTTCTTTTTGCCCTGATTTGGAGTTTTTTATTGCTTTTTGGTAAGCTTTTTCGGCGCTAGAAAGATCAGATAAGGCGAGCTCCGTATTTATTGTATCTATGTCATCAAGCGGATCAACTTTGTTTGAAACATGAATGATGTCATCATTTTCAAAGCATCGAACAACGTGAAGAATTGCATCTGTTTCACGAATATTTGAAAGAAATTGATTACCCAGTCCCTCACCTTTTGAGGCCCCTTCAACCAACCCAGCAATATCTACAAATTCCATTGTGGTTGGTAAGATTTTTTCTGGAGTAACGATGCTTGCTAAGTCCTGTAATCGAGGGTCATTAATAGGCACAATGCCAATATTTGGCTCAATCGTACAAAAAGGGTAATTTTCTGAATCAATGCCCGCCATCGTTAGCGCATTGAATAGTGTTGACTTGCCTACATTTGGAAGTCCAACAATGCCACATTTAAATCCCATCTTCTAGCTCCATTATAAGGAATGAAGGAGGTTCATAGCCCCTTCAAAGTCACCATTGACTAGCATTTCAATAATGCCTGATGCATTAGTCATCCCTTGTTCAATTAGTTTTAATTCAGAACTACCTGGAGGGCTTAAAACAAAACCCACAACATCATTTTTTGTTCCTGGATGACCTATTCCCATTCTCAGGCGATAAAAGTTATTTGTACCAAGCGCTTTAATTGTGTCTCTTAGGCCATTATGCCCGCCGTGCCCTCCACCTAGTTTTACCTTGACCGAGCCAACAGGCAAATCAAGCTCATCATGAATCACAAGAGTCTCTTCAGGTTTGATGTTGTAATAACTCAAAAAGCTTTTAATAGAGCCACCAGAATTATTCATAAAGGTCTGAGGCTTGAGAAGGTAAACTTTTTTAGAGCCAAAGTTAACTGTTGAAGTTTCTCCTAGAAACTTAGATTGACCATTAAATTTGGAGCCTAATACGCTAGCTAATGACTCAACAAACCAAAAGCCAGCGTTGTGACGATTTTCTTGATATTCTTTTCCTGGGTTTCCCAGTCCAACAATTAATTTAATCATTACAACGCTTCATTTAAGTGCTTATTGAGTCAATAAGGCTGGCAACGTTTTATTCTTTAGTGTCACCATCTTTTGAGTCTTCAGAGCCTTCATCAGATTGCCCCTCTTCGCCTTCTGCTTCAGAATCACCAGATTCCAAGCTCTCTTCCTCTTCCTCTACGATAACTTTAGGCTCTGAGACAGAACATACAGTTTGATCATGTGCCTCAACATCTTCATGTTGAAGTGAAGTAATTACAACGCCTTTAGGTAAGACAAGATCAGTTAGTGTTAGATGATCACCGACCTCAAGGTTGGTAACGTCTACATTAATACCGTGCGGAAGATCTTGAGGTAGACATGAAATTTCAACCGAAACAACAAACTGATTCAGCATATTTCCAAGGCGTAATGACTGATTTTCATCCATTCCAATAAAGTGTAACGGAGTAGTTGTAATAAGAGCATGCTTTGCGTCTACTCGCAAAAAATCCATATGTTGAACAGTATTTTTTGCAGGGTGGCGCTGAATGTCTTTTAAAACGACAGATTCTTTTGATTTCTCTACCATCAAGTCTAATACAGAAGTGAATGTATTTTCATCTTCTAGTAAGTGTGTGATTTCATGAATGTTTAGTGTTACCATCTGTGGCGCTTTAGTTCCACCATAGACGATACCTGGCACTCTTTCTTCTTTTCTCAAGCGGCGGCTCGCACCTTTCCCCTGATCTTTACGCTCTAATGCGTTTACAGTAATACTCATTTTGAGTTCTCCAATAAATAAAAAAACACCACATTGAGTGGTGTAACCAATATTGCCCGTCTTGCGACCAAACAGGCTGGAGCATTATTTTACCCGAATTTCTTTTGCTATAGTCATCATTGGGTCGCACTCATGCCTCAAATGAAATTTGGACTTTAAGGCAAAATCCAATATAATCTTACTATGAATAAAAATACACACGGACTACATACTGAGCATTTAGATAATGGTATGAGGCTAGAGACAACTTATAAAGATGGCATTAAATATGGCAGGGAAACCTATTGGTATGAAAGTGGGAAAAAAGCTTCAGAGGGATTCTATGAAAATAATGAGCTTGAAGGTACGCTGACTTATTGGTATGAGAATGGGAAAAAAGCTTCAGCAGGTTTTTATGAAGATAATAAACTTGAAGGAGTTCTAACTGCTTGGAATGAAGACGGTCTTTTAGAGTCAGAGCAAGAGTATAAAAATGGTATTCTTAATGGTAAATCTATTTTCTACGAAGATGGCGTAAGAGCGGCAGAGTACATTTTGAATAATGGAGAAATATCAGACAATATTAACGGTTGATTCGCTTATATAGTCTGAGCATAGAGAGCTCCTAATCAATGCTTAACTTTTTGCCTAAGAGTTAGGCTCATTTGTTATGACAAAATTATTCCTAATCGTACTTTTTTTAATGCCCCATTCAATTTCTGCTGATGAAATTAATAAGATGGCTACAATTGATGGAGAGCCTAATGGAATTAAAGTTGAAAGCTTTTATTTTGAGAAAAAAGAATTAACCGATAGCACTTCAATTTTCATCAGTATTAATGAAATTACAAGTATTAAGTGTGCCATTTATGATATAAATGATAAGCCTATAAAGGTTTCAGAGGGTATAGCCACTCCTCCCCTTAGCAAGGTTTTGGTTTTATCTCAAAACGCAATGATTACATCAGTTAAATGTTGGGAGCAAGGCCCTGAAAAAAAAGTAAAAATAATAGATAACTCAGTTGATATGTACTATAAGATGCCAACTTTTTTACTAGATGACTAAACCCATAAAACTTCCAATTTACAGGCTTTGTTGAGTTTCCTTAGCGAGATTTAAACCAGAATATAAGGCTGGCAAATGCACTTACTGCTGCATAAGTCCAGATCGATTGAGTTGCAAGAAACCCTGTGAGTGCAAGAAGCGATAGTGCAATAATAGTCGCACGCTCCTTTAGAGAATTTTCTCGAAGTTGAGAGAGAATCGCTTCTGTTTGTTTTTTTGAATTTTCTTTTTTAAGCGAGCCTTTTTCAATTTGTTTTAAAGCATTAATAACCAACATAGGGATCTCGGGTAATTCTAAAATAAGCTCAGGGAGTTGATCAGAGATTTTTTTAACAGTGTTTTTTAAGCTGTATTTGTCTTTGGCAAGCTTTTCAAGGTAAGGTTTTGCAGTTGCCCAAAGGTCCAGCTCAGGGTATAGGGTTCGACCTAACCCTTCAATGTTTAGTAACGTTTTATAGAGTAACAGAAGTTGAGGCTGAACTTCCATATCAAAACGTTTGGCCTCTTTTAGTAAGCTTAATAAAACTTGGCCAAAAGAAATTTCACTTAAAGGTTTTTCGAATATCGGTTCACAAACACTTCGAATGGCGTTTTCAAATTCTAAGACGTTTGTTCCTTCTGGTATCCACCCTGACTCAAGATGGACTTGAGCGACTTTTTTGTAGTCCTGATTGAAAAACGCTAAAAAGTTTTGAGCAAGATAGTATTGGTCGGCCTCTGTTAAGGTACCCATAATTCCAAAATCAACACCAATATATTGATCATTTTCACCAACAAAAATGTTTCCTGGATGCATATCAGCATGGAAAAAATTATGATCAAACACCTGGGTGAAGAAAATCACCACACCATTTTCAGCAAGAGTTTGAAGGTTTGTATCAGTACTCTTTAAGGCCTGAATATTGGTTACTGGAGTTCCATAAATGCGCTCAGTTACTAGTATGTTAGAGCGGCAATAATCCCAATGAACTTTTGGAACATAAAGAAGGCTAGAGTCACTAAAGTTCTTCCTAAGTAAAGATGCATTGGCGGCTTCAACCATCATGTTAAGTTCGTTGTAAATGATAGTTTCAAATTCAGCCACCGCTTCTCGTGGCCTCAGTCTTTTAGCATCAGGATGCTTTTCAGCTAAGCCTGCAAATGCATAAAGTAGGCGAATATCTCTTTTAATTTG
Source organism: Candidatus Pseudothioglobus aerophilus (assembly GCA_014384565.1). GTDB lineage: Bacteria > Pseudomonadota > Gammaproteobacteria > PS1 > Pseudothioglobaceae > Pseudothioglobus > Pseudothioglobus aerophilus. Next base: position 9,694 of record JACNFO010000034.1, on the reverse strand, counting down.
TTTTTCTATTCCAGGGCGAACAACCTTAATAATAATTTCCTCATCATTATGAGTAATCGCACTGTGAACCTGTGCTATAGATGCCGAGGCTAAGGGTTCATCATCAAAAGATGCAAATAGGGTTGAGACGCTTTCATCCAGCGCTTTTTCAATAATCGACTTAGAGTCTTTAGCAGGAAAAGGGGGGCATTTATCTTGAAGTTTTGCTAATTCATTGCCTATATCTTCTGGAAGAAGGTCCCTTCGAGTTGAGAGCGTTTGGCCAAATTTTATAAATATTGGGCCTAGTTCTTCGAGTGCAAGGCGAATTCTTTCACCCCTAGTAAATTTTTTGCTCGGAAAGTAATGCCATGGCGTCAAATAAATTAGTGGCTTGAGGCTTTTTAAGAGCGAAGTAGATAATATAAGATGATCTAATCGATACCGAATTAGAGTCCTTGATATACTAAGGAAGCGAAAAAAGCTTCTCATCTAGAACGTCCTTTTTTAAACAGTTTAGACCGACTAGGGGCAATCAAAAGAGTGGTAAATTCATTTTTTAAGTTTTCAACAAATGAATCCTTTTCCTGAGATGGTGATCCTTTAATTCTGTCTATTGTTTGTCCAAGCTGATGCGCAATAATGTCCCCAGTATATTGAGAAATAAGCTCTTCTATGTCAATAGATGATAATGCAAATAAGTCAGCCAACTGCTGTGCTGTTTTGATGCTTCCATTAATTTCAATATCTTCGCTTTCAATTAAATCCTCAAAAGATACGCCTTTAAATAAAGCTAAAAAAGCTTTTTTATTGAGCGTGATATCAACATTAGTATTTTTTTGCTCACTATTTTCTATGACGAAAATGCGAGAATTTAGACACAGAAAAAAAAGTCTTAAATCGATATCATCAACATACACACTAACTAGACTGCTATCTAGTCGAGTTATGTTAATGCCATTAACATTTATCATGTGGTTAAGAGCTTTTTCAATAGCGAGGCGAAACATAGTAATTAAGTTTTGATTGCTTTATGAAGTGCGACTATGCCACCAGTAAGATTGTGATACTCACAAAAACCAAACCCAGCATCAAGCGCCATAGACTTTAGTGTTTCTTGATCAGGATGTTTGCGAATTGATTCCGCAAGGTATTGATAACTATCCTCATCATTTGCAAAGAATTCACCAAATTTTGGTATAACGTTGAAAGAGTATAAATCGTATATTTTTTTAAGCATCTCATTTTCAACTTTAGAAAACTCCAAAATCAGTAATGTGCCACCTTTTTTTAAAACACGGTACATTTGCTGAAGGGCAACATCTTTATTTGTTACATTCCTTAAGCCAAACGCAATACTTACGCAATCAAATGTGTTGTCTTCAAATGGAAGAGATTCAGCATTGGCCTGAACGAAGTCCACATCAATAATGCCATGATTCAAAAGATTTTTTCTACCCTCATTAAGCATTGAGCCATTGATGTCAGATAAGATAACCTTTCCAGATTCACCAACTTTTTTTCTAAACTTTATAGCCAGATCACCAGTTCCTCCAGCAATATCAAGAACATGATCTCCTTCTGATACATTGCTACTAGAGATTGTGTAGTTTTTCCAGAGTCGGTGGGTTCCCATTGACATGACATCATTCATGAGGTCATATTTGCCTGCAACAGAGTCAAATACACCCTTAACTAGGCCTTGTTTTTTTTCAACGTCGACCTGTTTAAAGCCAAAGTGCGTAGTCTTGTCCATTATTAACTAGACGGGTAGTCCCTAAAGTCAGCACCAGTATATATTTGTGTCGGCCTAAAGATTCTATTGTGACTAACCTGCTCATGCCAATGAGCTACCCATCCAGCTGAACGAGCCATGGCAAAAATAGGCGTAAAGTGTTCTTTTGTAAAGTTAAATATTTCTGAGTAAAGGATGCCAGAATAAAAGTCAACATTGGGATAGACGCCTTTTTGAGACAATAACTCATCACAGATGCTTTCAACTTCAAGAGCTGTTTCGAATCTGTTAGATAGGTTTAGGCCATTTTTCTTAATATAAGTTTTAATCATTTTCTCAAGAATTGTGGCTCTAGGGTCTTTAGTTTTATATTCACGATGACCCATTCCCCAGATAACTTGTTTGTTTTTGAGTCTATTTTCAATCCAAGGGCGGGCATTTTTTGCAGAACCAATTTCATCAAGCATAAGAAGCACATTTTCATTTGCATTACCGTGCAAGGGTCCTGCGAGAGTTCCAACTCCAGATGCTATTGAAGAAAAAGGATTGGCAAGAGTAGACGCTGTTACCATGGTAGAAAAAGTGGAGGCATTGATTGTATGCTCGGCATGCAAGATTAAGGAGGCATCTAAAAGATTAACAATTTCTGGTTCAGACTCCTCGCCAAAACACATGTACATAAAATTTTCAGCATAAGACATTTTGTTGCTTGGAGGAATCGGATCATACCCTCTACTAATGCGAGTCCACATTGCGACCAGAGTGCTCATATTTGAGATTATTTTAATAAGCGCATTTTGAGTATAGGCTGAGTCTGGTTCAGATGCGCCAGCATCTGGGTAGAAAGTAGCCATTGCGGCCATTGCAGTTTGAAGCACATCCATAGAGTGTCCAGTTGATGGAAGTGACCAAAGTAAATGACGGATTTTTCGTTTTACTTCATTTCTTTTTTGTAAAATATTTTTAAAGTTTGACAGCTCTTTAGATGATGGCAGCTCACCATTCATCAACAATAAAGCGGTTTCTTCAAACGAGGAGTGCTCGACGAGATCTTGAATGGAGTAGCCCCTATAAGCAAGTATTCCTTTTTCTCCATCAATTGAAGAAATTGATGATTTAGTTGCTGGTACGCCTGCTAGCCCTGGAATATATTCGGTCATAATATTATTATTAAATTGAAAAAGAAGAGCCGCAACCACAAGTGGTTTTGGCATTAGGGTTAGTTACAATAAATCTTGCTCCTTGGAGATCTTCAAGATAGTCAACTGTTGAACCCATTAGATACTGATAACTCATTGGGTCGATAACTAACTCAACACCCTGTTTATTAACCCCACTATCACCCTCTTTAAGATTTTCATCAAAAGCAAAGCCATAGGAGAAGCCTGAACATCCGCCACCAGTAATATAAACTCGAAGCCTTAAGGCTGGGTTTTTTTCTTCCTTGATGAGTTGCGCCACTCTGCTTGCAGCGCTATCACTAAAGACTATATCAGCCTCATCTTGAATTTCAGCGGTAACCATAGGTTATCTCCAAATTATTATATATAGACTGCTTTTAAGGCAGTAAACCAATTTGTGAAAGGCCTTCCTGCTCTGCAAGTCCAAACATTAAGTTCATATTTTGGATTGCTTGTCCCGCAGCGCCCTTAACTAAGTTGTCAATAACCGACATAATTACTAGTTTATTGCTGTGTTCAATATACTGAATTGAAATCTGGCAATAGTTCGATGATTTAACTGAACGCGTTTCAGGATAAGTACCTTCAGGGAGTATTTTAACAAATTCTTCATTTTTGTAGGCATTTTCGAAATAAGGCCTAACATTGACAGCTGGGTCAACAAGATCCACATAAATAGTAGCCTCTATGCCTCGAATCATAGGAAGCAGGTGGGGGACAAAAGTCAGCCCAACTGGCTTTCCAGCAATAAGTTCTAGTTCTTGCTTTATTTCAGGAAAGTGTCTGTGACCACCTACTGCATATGGTTTAAAGCTTTCAGTTATCTCACAAAGAAGGGTTGCTTGGTTGGCAATTCTTCCCGCACCGCTAGCTCCAGATTTGCAGTCTGCAATTATGTTTGAGGCATCAATTAGGCCATTCTCAAGAAGAGGCTTTAAGGCCAGAAGAACGGCAGTTGGGTAACATCCAGGATTTGCAACTAGACGCGCATTTTTTATAGCAGCCCTTCTAATTTCAGGCTGACCATATACTGCCTCCTCAAGAAGTGAAGGCTGTGAGTGTTCCATTTTGTACCAATCTGACCATAGGTCAGCATCATTAATCCTAAAGTCAGCACCCAAATCAACAACTTTGACACCTTTTTCAAGAAAAGATTCAGCATTTTCCATGGCAACTCCATGAGGCGTTGCAAAGAAAACAATATCACATTCAAATAAGGCTTTATCATCGGGAAGTGAATATACCAACTCCGAGAGACCATGCATGTTGGGGAAAACGTCTGATATTTTTTTACCTTGAAGAGCCCTTGATGTAATCGAGGTAACTTCTGCAAGTCGATGTTGATGGATGATACGCAATAGTTCAATACCGGTATATCCTGAGCCACCAATTATTCCAACTTTAATTTTCATTACTCTTCGTCACCTAGCATCTTTTCTAGGTAGTGAATATTCATACCACCTTTTCTAAACACTTTATCGGTCATAATTTTTCTTTGAAGTGGAATATTTGTTTTTATCCCATCAATAACCATTTCATCAAGAGCATTTTGCATCTTAATAATTGCGTTATTTCGATTGTCGCCAAAAGTAATCACTTTTCCAATCATAGAGTCATAGTATGGCGGGACATTATAGCCGTTATAAATGTGAGAGTCTATTCTAACTCCAAGACCGCCAGCAGCATGGTACTGTGTAATTTTTCCTGGTGAAGGCATAAAAGTTTCAGGATCTTCAGCATTAATCCTGCATTCAATAGCATGACCTTTAATTTCAACTTGATCTTGAGTTATTGATAGCTTATCGCCACCCGCAATTAAGATTTGTTCACGGACAATATCAACACCAGTAATCATTTCAGTTACTGGATGCTCAACCTGAACTCTAGTGTTCATTTCAATAAAGTAAAACTCATCATTATCGAAAAGAAATTCAAAGGTCCCAGCTCCACGGTAGTTGATTTTTTTACAAGCTTCAGCACAAATATTGCCAATTTTATTTCGTAATTTTGGAGAGATTCCTGGTGCAGGAGCCTCCTCTACAACTTTTTGATGACGTCTTTGCATTGAGCAGTCTCTTTCACCAAGGTGAACTGCATTTCCATGCTGGTCCGCTAGAATTTGAATCTCAACATGGCGAGGGGTCGTTAAGAATTTTTCCATATAAACTTCACCATTACCAAAAAAGCTTAGCGCCTCAGATTGGGTGAGCCTTATTGAGTCAGCTAAGTCATCTTCAGAGTCAACAACTCGCATTCCTCGGCCACCACCACCACCAGAAGCTTTAATAATTATTGGTAAACCAATTTCTCTGGCAATTTTAATGCTTCTTTGTTCGTTGTCATCTAATGCTCCATTTGATCCTGGAACACAAGGCACACCCGAGCTTTGCATTGCTTCAATGGCGGCTACCTTGTCCCCCATAACCCTTATATTTTCTGCGTGTGGACCAATAAAAATAAAGCCACTTTGCTCAACTTGATCAGCAAAATCGGCGCTTTCAGAAAGAAATCCATATCCTGGATGTATTGCATCAGAATGCGTTACCTCGGCTGCACTTATAATAGCGGGAATATTTAGATAGCTTTTGATAGATGAGTGGGGCCCAATACAAACGGCTTCGTCAGCTAAACGAACGTGCTTTAAGTCCTTATCTGCTGTTGAATATACTGCCACAGTTTGGATTCCAAGTTCTTTACAAGCTCTAAGAATTCGAAGTGCAATTTCACCCCGGTTAGCAATTAAAACTTTTTTTATTGAGCTCATTCGACTATGATTAGCGGTTGTCCAAATTCTACAGCTTCACCATCTTTAACAAGAATTTGAAGGACTGTTCCAGACTGTTCAGCTTCAATTTGGTTCATTATCTTCATTGCTTCAACAATGCCAATGGTGTCGCCCTGTTTTACGTGTTGGCCAATTGTAATAAAAGGCTTTGCAGTTGGAGACGGGGCTGAATAGTAAGTTCCTACCATGGGAGATGTTAAAGACTGACCAACAGTTGAGGGTTCATCCGCAATTACTGGAGCCGCAATCACTTGAGGTAAGGAGGTAGGTGCTTGTTGCTGAACAAAAGAGTGGCTTGGTGCAGGCGAATTTCCATATCTAGAAATTTTTACTGACTCTTCGCCTTCTTTAATTTCAATTTCTGACATTCCAGATTCCTCTAGAAGCTCCATTAGCTTTTTAACTTTTCGAATATCCATTTACGTTCCCCTTTATTATTCTTTGCAATTAGTTTTTTTGAATCTAAATACAAATTCACATTGCGGCCATTAAGGCAGGCAATGATTGCAAGTTCATGTTTTGGCTTAAAAATATAATAAATAAGCCTTTAAGACTAGATTTTAACTGTAAGTAACTAAGAAGTATTTTAACATCTTTTTAATCAAATATAGCTACAATTCGAAGCTTTTAGAGGAAATTAATAAATATTTATTGCAGATTATTTATGTGGGCTACAAACTCTTTAGCGCTAAATTCACCAATAATTCTTTGGTCTCTAAGCTCGATGCCATTTTTAAAAAATAATATGGCGGGCGGTCCAACAAGTGAGAATCTTGCAAGCATCGACTGGTTAAAGCGATTATTCTCAGTAACGTCTAATGTGTGTTTAAGAGAATCTGCAAGAGCCTCATTGACTTGTCTGTTTGAGAATACAACCCTCTCTAGCTTGTTGCAAGAAATACACCATTCTGCATAAAACTTAATAACCAGTAGGCTGTTATTGTTTGAAGTTATAGCTAATAATTTATTAAATTCATCTTCATCTGTAATTACCTGAAAGTCGACACTATTTGATGAATCTATGCTGTCCCCATAAATGATTGAGTCAAGAGGTTTCTGAATATCACCACCACCTTTTGCCACCAATAGCCATAGCAAGACGCCATAAGCTAAGAAAATCAAACATGTTACTCTAAATAGCAAACTCCAGAAGCTAATAGGTTTAGTGATTTTGTTAAAAACACCAAGCATAATTGGCCCTAGAGTGAATAGGAGTGACCATAGAATTAGAGATAAAAGTGGACTCAGAATTCGATCCAGTAAATACAGAGAAACAGCAATCATCGAAAGACCAAAAATTTTCTTGACGTTTTCCATCCATAGTCCAGCTTTTGGCAGTGCATTGACACCCCAGCCACAAATTATTATTAAAGGGATGCCCATTCCCAGCCCCATTGCAAAAAGACTAGCAGCTCCTTTAGCAGCACTTCCTCCGGCAATAACATAACTTAAGGCAGTTGCAAGGAATGGCGTAACACATGGACCAACAATTAGGGCAGAAAGGAACCCCATGATGCTAACACCAATGAAATCCCCACTCGTTTGCCTGTTACTTAGGTTTGTAATCTTGACCTGCAATTTAGAGGGTAGTTGAATGTCATAGTATCCAAACATTGAAAATGCTAAGAATAGAAAGATTAAACTGAAAACAATTAAGACCCAGGGAGTTTGCATTATTGCCTGAATATTTATGCCAGCTCCAAAGTAGCCTGCTGTCGCTCCAATCAAAGCATAAGCGAGAGACATTGAAAAAACGAAGACAACCGACATCAAGATAGCTCTTGGAGTGCTTGGAGCTTTCTTTTGTCCAATAATAATTCCAGACAGTATTGGGACCATTGGGTACACACAAGGTGTCCAAGAAAGAGCCAACCCAGCCAAAAACGCTGCAATTAATAAAGTTAAACCACCTTGTTGAAACTTTTCATTGGCACTTTTTTCTGACTTTGTTATTTGACTATTATCTTGAGAAGAAAATGCTTGAGTTCCATTAAAATCAACTTGAATGGTATCGCTCTGAGGGGGGTAACAAACTCCACCCTCCCAGCAGCCTTGGTGTTCTACTGTTAATATAACTTTGTTGCTAACAATGTCGGTAAGTGAAAGAATAACCTCCACGGATGAATTGTAAATATTGACCTCACCAAAAAACTCATCAACTTTTAACTTTGCCTTTGGAAACAGGGCATCTTCAATTGTTGCCCCTTTGATTGAAAAAGAAATTTTATCTTTATAGAGATAATAGTTTTCTTTAACAATCCATCTCACAGCAATTGTATTTTCATCAACCGAAATAGCGCTTAACTTGAAAGCCTCATTAACTTTTACTGGGCTTTTTTCAAAACCGAGATTATTTTCAGACTGCAATAAAATTGATGATTGATTGCTTTCACTTAGAGCAGGTTCTTTATCAACTGAAAGGATTTCAGCCCAGCTTGTTGAGAGAGGGACAAGGATCAAAAGCAGAATGATAGAAAAAAATTGCTTCATAAAATTATTTAAAATTGGGTAACTTTATTCAAAAGAAATAGTCAAAATCTGACGGGTTTCTGAAAGAATTACAGTATATATTATAGTCTAATCAAAGTTTTGCTCGAGTGACGTTTCTTGGTTGCCATAGAGCTATTTTGTTTAAAATCGATTCTTGATTAATTATTTAAGTCATTTTAATTAGTGATTTATTAAGTAAATGAATTTTTGGTGTTTTTTATGAAAAATCTTACTTTAAGTCCCCGTTTGATTCCATGGCTATTTGTTTTGATATGGAGTACAGGCTTTGTGGCTGCAAAATATGGCCTTCCATATGCAGAACCTTTTACTTTGTTGTCTTACCGTAATGGCCTTACATTAATAGTGCTATTTATAATTATGCAAGTTAAGAAAAGCATTTGGCCAAGTTCTGGCATGGCATTTATTCACTTGATGGTAACAGGTTTATTAATTCATGGAGTTTATCTTGGTGGTGTTTTTCAAGCTATTAAGTGGGAAATACCTATTGGACTTACGGCTATGATTATTGGACTTCAGCCACTAGGAATGGCCTTTATTGCAGGAATAATTCTCCATGAGAGGATTATAAGAAAACAATGGATAGGTTTAATAATAGGGTTTTTAGGGCTATATTTGGTTTTATTTGAAAAGTTTGATTTAGCTATTGAGGGATTTTTTACTGGTTTTTCTTTTCTGGCAGTTTTAGCTGTCTTTGGGTCGCTAGTTGGTATCTCTCTAGGGACTATTTATCAAAAGCGATTTTGTAGTGATATGGATTTAATTAGTGGAACTTTGATTCAATACCTTGGTGCTTTTATACTATGCATTATTATGTCCCTTTGTTTTGAGACTGGTGATATTCATTGGACTAATGCATTCATGATTACCCTAGCTTGGCAGGTTTTTGGCCTATCAATCGGTGCAGTTCTATTATTAATGACAATGATAAAGCAAGATGCTTTAGCAAGAGTTGGTAGTTATTTTTATCTAGTTCCAGCTCTTGTTGCTATCCAAGCTTGGTATTTATTTGATGAAACTATGAACTTTATCTCAATAATTGGGGTTTTATTAATAGTATTTGCAGTCGCAATAGCTAGCTCAAAAAAATAAAGATTCTAAAGTAGTACATTAATAAGTTTATTTAAAGCTCACCAGCATCCTCTAAAACTTTTCTTGCAATTTTAAAACACTCAACTCCTTGAGGAACTCCGCAATAGATTGCAATAACATGGAGTATTGATTTAATCTCATCCTTACTTACTCCATTCGTTAAAGCTCCTTTGAGGTGGATTTCCCATTCATCCATTTTTCCAAGGGCAGCAATCATTGTTAGATTCATCATAGACCTAGTTTTTTCATTAATGGTGTCATCACCCCATCCAAAGCCCCAGCACCATTCAGTCATTTGTTTTTGAAAGTCTTCGTTAAAATCATCAGCGGCCTCTAGGTTTTTTTCTACATAGTCACTTCCAAGGGTTGCTTTTCTCTTTGATAAGCCTAGTTCGAATAATTCTTTGTCCATTA
>JACNFO010000021.1 GCA_014384565.1 Candidatus Pseudothioglobus aerophilus | reverse complement strand
GCGCCGATGGTAGTGTGGGGTCTCCCCATGTGAGAGTAGGACATTGCTAGGCTTTTATTCTAAATACCCCGACCTTTTTTAAGGCGGGGTATTTTTTTATCTGAATCACGTAAAATATAATCATCATTATCCCAAGCAACATGCAGATAGTTTATGACTGATAACTTTAAAGTAAGGAGTATTGCTAACGGAGTCAGCGTAATTGATTCTGGATATTTCAGTAATGACTTTGCAGCTATATATATTATTAAGCAAAATAATAAGGTTGCGATTATAGAAACTGGAACCACCTTTAGTGTTTCTAATGTTAAAAAAGCACTTGAGAACGACAGCCTAAGCTTTTTGGATGTTGCTTATATAATTCCTACTCATGTCCATCTAGACCATGCAGGCGGTGCAGGTGAGCTTATGAAACAGTGCCTAAATGCCAAGCTAATAGTTCATCCTCGCGGGGCAAGACACTTGATTGATCCTACCAAACTAATAGCTGGAGCAATGGCAGTTTATGGTGAGAAAGAATTTAAAAAGTTGTACGGTAAAGTTATCCCAATAGAGGCAAATAGAGTTATTGAAGCAGATGATAGCTTTATTTTAGATTTTGATGGAAGAGAACTAAAGTTTATTGATACACCAGGACATGCAAGGCATCATTTTTGCATTTGGGATAAACAAACAGAGTCGATGTTTACTGGTGATACGTTTGGCATCTCTTATCGTGATCTTGATCACAATGACCAGGCATATATATTCCCAAGCACAAGCCCAGTTCAGTTTGATCCAGAGGAGTTAATTAAAAGCATACATAAAATAATGAAGTACAAGCCTAAGCGGGTCTGCTTAACCCACTTTGCTGCAATTAGACCAACTCAAAAAGTAGTTGAACAGTTGATAGACGGTATTAATTTTGTTAGCAATTTGGCAAAAAAATATGCAACTGAGGGCGATGCTGAAAAAGTGATTCAAGACAAGATGATGAATTATTTTTTAGAAGGAATTGAAAAGATTGGCTACAAAGACCTTCATTTATGCAGAGAAAGGTTAGAGCTTGATGTCAAAATAAATACTCAAGGTTTAATTTATTGGCAAAAAATAGTAAAAATTCAGACTTGAATTTTATTAATTAAATATTAAATAAGTATCATATAGCTCTGTTTTATAAACTTAACTATGAAAAATCTTTTACTATATCTAAACCATTATTTTGCCAAGGTTCCAGGGCAACTTATACCTTACCGTAAAACAGTTATTGCATTAGCATTGCTATCCACTATTTTTATGGGGTATGGCGCTTCTCGCTTTGTTTTAGATACTTCATTTGATGTTTGGTTTAGTGAGTCTGATCCAGCAATTGAAGCTTTGGATGATTTTCGTGACCAGTTTGGAAGTGACGATGGCTTATTTATTGTTTATGAGGCCAAAGATGGTGATGTATTCTCAAATAAATCTTTAACTCTAGTCTCTGAATTAACAGAGGTGTTAGATAACTATAGACAGATAAGTGATGCTGTTTGGCTAGAAAAGTATGGATTAACACCTGATATTGTTGAATCGTTAACTCATATTAAGCGTGTTCAGTCCCTATCTAATATTAGAATTCAAAAAAATGAAGACGATGTTTTAAGTTCGCCTAGGTTAGTTCCTAAAAAAATTCCAAGTAACGCCTTGGTTTTAAGTGAAATCAGTTCTGAGGCCGATAATCAGCCAAGTTTGCCGCTCTTTATGTTCTCAAAAGATCATCGTTTTGGGGCAATTTCCATTCAAACAGACTTTGGAGCAATCCCAGTAATTCAAGAATTAAATGATGAGCTCTCTTTGTTTGACGATGATGCGTGGACCGATGATTTTGATGAAGGCATGGATGATAATGCTGTTATTCAAAAAATTGAATATCAGTCTGACGAGCCAGGACTGTATATTCCATTTATGAAGGCAATAACGGCGATAACTGAGCAACCAAAGATGTTAGAGCATTTTAATTTTTATCCAATTGGTAATTCTGCAATGATCTCTTTGGCTATGGACACACTCATTCAAGCTGCGTTTCTCCTAGTAGGTATGGTGGCAATCATTAACCTTTTGCTTTGGTCATTATTTCGTTCTGCAAGTGCAGTCGTTCTTCCTCAATTAGCGATTGGCCTCAGTATTCTCTTTGTTATTGGAAGCCTGAGCTGGCTCAATTTAGCATCAACAACTCTTATTGCATTAACAGTGATGCTCATTATTGCGGTTGGTGTAGCTGACTGCGTTCATGTGATGAGTTCTTATTTGTTTTTTAGGCGAGATGGCAAGGATCATGATGAGGCTTTATCAAAGGCCTATGGTAAGACTGGTGTTCCTATTTTATTAACAACAATTACCACGATGGCGGGAATGTCATCATTAGCAGTAACTGGGATGCCAATGTTTGTGCAATTTGGCTTCTCTTCTGCAGCTGGTGTCTTTTTTGCTTTCTTATACACAATATATTTACTGCCAGTGTTACTCAATTATTGGCATCCAATGCAAATTAAAAAGACCCAGGTAATTAGTGCAAGTAGAAAAACTGGAGTAAGGTCAATAGTGTCTTTATTGAAATCAAAAATGTTGAGTTTTTTATGTTTCTTTGTAAATCCATTAGCAAAACTTTCAAAGAGAATGGGTTTGAATTGGCTCTTAGGCGCAGAATGGCTTCAACCTTTATTAAATAGAATTCCAGCTTTTGTGGAGCGCTTCCGTTACTCTATAGCTATTATTTTTGTGAGTGTATTTATAATTTGCTTATATGGCGCAACTCAAGTCAAAATTGACTCCAATCTAGTTGAGCTTTATTCTGATGATGTGCCAATTGGTCAGGCCTATGAAATTGTTGATGAACACATGATGGGCACAGGAAATATGGAAATCGTTGTAGACACAGCAATTTCAGATGGAATAATGGACCCAGATGTATTAAATGCTATGAATAGACTTCAAAATACAATTGAGGAAAATTATAGTGAATTTATTATCCGAACAAATTCTTTGGCAGATCTAGTAATAGATACTCATGCTATTATGCAAGACTCAGAAGATTATCGAAATATTCCTGATAGTCAAATTGCGGTATCCCAATTGCTTTACTTGTTTAACAGTTCAAACCCTGAAGAGAGAAGAGCCCTTGTAAGTGATGATTATAGTAAGAGTCACATAAGTGTTCAATTAAAAAATGCAGGCTCTAACGAATACAAGGAATTTTTTAAAGATATTCAGCGTGATATAAATAAAGAGTTTAATGGATTAATAGATCGATATCCTAATATAAAAGTTCAAATTACCGGATCATTCGCTTTAATGATGAGGCTTGCTGATGACATTAGTAATAACCAGTTTAAGAGTTTGGCAATAGCAGCAGTGGTTATTAGTTTGTTGTTAATGATAACGCTAGGTTCTTTTCAGGCAGGCGTTATGTCGATTATTCCCAACCTAATACCCGCTTCATTAGCATTTGGATTAATGGGTCTTCTTGGAGTTCCGCTTGATACAGACACATTAATGATTGCTCCTTTAATTATTGGTATTGCAGTGGATGATACGATTCACTTTATTAGTCACTATAGAATGTCACTTGCACAAAATCACAATATGAAGCTTGCGCTCGTGGAAACTATAAAAGAGGTGGGCCAAGCTGTAACATTCACAACTCTCATCCTGGGCTGTGGGTTTTTGATGCTTACATTTAGTGACTATTTGGGACTAGCAAAGATTGGGACTTTCGGTTCTTTAGCTATATTTGTTGCGCTACTATGCGACTTATTGTTTTTCCCGGCATTGATTATGATTTTCAAGCCGAAGTTTGGTCAGAAAGATGTTGAAGATAATTTAAATTTTATAGAGGCTACAAAATGAATAAATTAATACTTAGTTACTCAAAATCTACTTTGCTTAGTGTTGTAATTGGTGCACTTTTAATTCTACAAGCACCAAATGTATATGCTGAAACTAATTTAAGTGCACGAGAGATTATGGAGAGAGTTGATGTTGAGAGCCGGAAGTCTACTGACTCAGCGTTCACTCGTATGAAGCTGACTACCTGCAAGTATGGTCTTAGTGGTGGTAAGGTAAAGTGCGCTGAAAAAGCCCGAGTTAAGTTAATAGAAAATGCACAAATTAATACTGGAGAGGGCAACCAAGATACTAAGAGTATTGCCATAATCCTTGAGCCAGCAAGTGAAAAAGGAATTGGAATGCTATCATATAGCTATGATGACAGTGGCCGCGATAATGAGACCTGGTTATATCTTTCCGCTCTTGGAAAAGTAAAGAGAATTAGCGTTAGGAACAGTGATGATGAGGAAACTGAATCTGCAAGTATTTTTGGAACTGAGATGACCACTGAAGATCAAGAGACAGGAAAGCTTGATGACTATACTTACGAATTACTAGAGTTTGGAACCTTTAGAGGAAGAGAGGTTGCTGTTATTGAGGCGACACCAAAAAAACATCGAATTAGCAAAAGTAGTTATGGGAAAACGCAAAATTGGATTGATACTGAAAGGTTTATAACTCTTAAGGTACAAATGTTCGATAAATACAATAACCCTATCAAGAAACTCGAGGTTGGTAAAGTTGAGAAAATTAATGATGTCTGGATGGGAAGAAGTCTGACATTTTTTAATACGGTAAGCAATAGGCTAACAAATATGAAACTTGAGGCAATAAACTTTGATATGGATATCAAAGAAGATTTTTTAACTCAAAGAGCATTGACAGACCAAGCATTTAGAGAGAAGTTTCTGAAGGATTTACGTAAACAGGCTAAATAAATTTTGAATATGTTAAATGTTATCTACAAGGGAATTATTGCTTTGATTATTGGCTTTGGAGCTAACTCATTTTCTATTGCTGATGGTGAACTATTATTTGATGATGAGTTCGTTTTTGATGATTATAAGGAAGAGTCTGGAGAGTGGGATGATGGCAGTGATATCTTTGGTGACAATGACATAAATACAGAAAAATCTTTTTCTTGGCTGGATCTGAGTGTTACGCAGAAGTATGGCGTTAATCCTGCAAGTGCTTATAGCACTGCTATGGAAAGAACTGAGTTGAGGCTGGGAACTAGTGGCTCTGTTTTTGACTCAGGCTATGGTGAAGTAGAAATTAAAGCAATAAAATATTGGCCGAGTGATAGCAACAACGTAATTGAGGCGACTGATATTGACGTAGAGAAGGCATTTTTGCAATTTAGTTTTGATGACTGGAGTGCTAAGCTAGGTCGATATACTATTGGTTGGGGTGAGCTCGAGGGTGGTGCACTTGACGTAATTAATCCTTCAGGAGGGATTACAGACCCATCTATGATTTCTCAATGGATTTTAAGTTCTAATCGTTATTTTGAAAATAGTGATTTAAGCTTTTTTTATAATACAAATCCTAGAATTACAAAAAGTAAATTATTAACGCTTAAAAATGATAGCTATGATGAATTTGGATTGCGCTATGGAATAAGTGAAGAAGGAAGTGATATGGCTTTTTATGCTGGTCAGTTAGTTCCTAATGATGCAATCATTAACCTAACAGATGGGTTGGTTTATGCAACACCATATCAATTATTAGGGTTTGGAATGAATAAAGCATTTGATGATTATTTGCTTAAATTTGATGTTGCCTATAAACATAACCTGCAGCAAAACCGTTTAGGGCAATTTGTAAAGGTAGACAGAATTGATTGGGACTTGGCTTTTGATATTCAAAAAAATGATAGAACGATCTTGATTTCAGTTAACTCTCAGTACCTATTAGATTTCTACAGTGATTATCTGACGCCAACCTTAACAGGAAGTGTCAGTGTAGATAAAAATAGTACGACATATATGGCAAGAGTAAATGATAAGTTTGGCGATTCAGACTGGAGCTGGAATACCTCCCATATAATTTTATCAAACAATGATCTTTCACTAACTTCAGCTGGACTTGACTGGGATATTAATGATCACTGGAAGGCTTCACTGGGCCTCACATATGCCGATGCTAAGCCAAACCGCGCGCTAAGCTTGTTTGACCAGTACCAAAGAGTTAACCTGGAAGTTAAGTACCAGTATTAATGACTGAGATAGTTAAGGTGTTGCATTTTTAAGTCAACATAAAGCATCAATCCCTCTTATAGCATAGGGTATTGTATAATTTAGCTAAAATAATTTAGGTTTATATAATGTTAGAAAGCAAGCTTTTAAGAGGAAATATTGATTTTGTTGTTGAGCAACTTAAAAGGCGTAATTTTACGTTTGATGTTGATGAGTTTAATAAGCTTGAGGATCAAAGGAAAGTGATCCAGGTTCAAACACAAGAGCTGCAAAATTTACGTAATACTAAATCAAAAGCAATAGGTCAAGCGAAAGCTTCTGGAGAAGATATTAAGCCTTTGTTAGATGAAGTTTCTAGTCTCGGGAAGAGTCTTGATGACGCAAAGTCCCAATTAAATGCACTCCAATTTAAGATTGATGAGATTGCTATGGCAATTCCTAATATTCCTCATCCTTCAGTTCCTGAAGGCTTAAGTGAGGATGATAACCTTGAAGTTCTTAAGTGGGGGGAGCCCAAAAAATTCGACTTTGAGCCAAAGGACCATGTGGATTTAGGTGAAATGCATGGCATCGACTTTGCTGCTGCTGCGAAGATTTCAGGTGCTAGATTTGTTGTTATGACTGGTAAGATTGCAAAACTTCAAAGAGCACTCACTCAGTTCATGCTTGACCATCATACAGAGATTAATGGTTATACAGAAACGTATGCTCCTTACCTAGTAAATGCAGACTCTCTGACGGGTACTGGTCAATTACCAAAATTTGAAGCCGACTTATTTAAAACACATCTTCATGGTGAAGAGGGGGAGGCAAAGGCGCTCTATTTAATTCCGACTGCGGAAGTTCCAGTAACAAACATTATGCGCGACTCAATTATAAAAGAGTCTGATTTGCCTCTAAAGTTTGTAGCACACACGCCATGTTTTAGATCTGAAGCAGGATCATATGGAAGAGATACTAGGGGATTAATTCGTCAACATCAGTTTGAAAAAGTTGAATTAGTTCAAATTTCTAAACCTAGTGATGCTTACGATGTCCTTGAGGAGCTTACGGCGCATGCAGAAGGTATACTAAAATTACTAGAGTTACCCTACCGAAAAGTTACATTATGTACTGGCGATTTAGGTTTTTCTTCAGCTAAAACTTATGATTTGGAGGTGTGGCTTCCAGGCCAATCTGCATATCGCGAAATTTCATCATGTTCGTGTTTTGAAGCTTTTCAAGCGAGAAGAATGCAGCTTCGTTGGAAAAACTCAGATACTAAAGAGTCGGAGTTTCTCCATACTTTAAATGGCTCAGGTCTTGCTGTTGGCAGAACTTTGGTTGCGGTGATAGAAAATTATCAAAATGCGGATTGCAGTATTACAATACCAGAAGTCTTACAGGGCTACATGGGCGGCTTAACTAAGATAAAATAACCCCTTTATTATTTTGGAGTGAGAAATGAATTTACCACCAGAACTATTTCTGATCGCAATGTTTGTACTGATGTATTTTTTATTAATCAGACCACAACAAAAAAGAGCTAAAGATCACAAAACCCTATTAAAAGCTTTAAAAAAAGGGGATGAAGTTGTCACTAATGGCGGTGTCATTGGAAAAATTACTGCGGTTGATGAGTCTTTTGCAGAAGTGGAGATTGCTTCAGGAGTTATAGTTAAATTACAAAAACAGGGCATCAATCAAAAGATGCCAAAGGGAAGCGCAAAGTCTATGACCAAGTCAAGCTCTAAGGAAAAAGCAACCCCCAAAGCTAAAAAAACAAAAGCAATCGGCAAAAAAGAAATAGAAAAATAATATATAAAAACTCAATATGAATCATTACGCAGCTTGGAAAAATGCACTTATTGTATTTTTCTTATTTCTCTCAACTCTATACGCTTTGCCAAATCTGTATGGTTCAGATTTGGCGATTCAAATTACAGGAACAGGCGATTATATTGTTGAAGATAGTGATTTAGAGTCTATAAGCAGTACACTGAAAGAAAATAATGTTGACTTTAAATCTATAAAGATTAATAGCAATAATATTCTAGTTCGTTTTAACAACTCCCAATCACAGCTTTCTTCTAAGACACTTTTAAAGAGCTCACTAAGCAGAAATTATGTGGTTGCTCTTAATCTTGCTCCGTCAATTCCACCATGGCTTGGGAATTTGGGTGGCAAGGCAATGTCTTTAGGGCTTGATCTCAGAGGGGGCGTTCATTTTTTACTTGAAGTAGATATGGAGGCAGTAGTTTCAACCTCTTTAGATCGTTATTACAATGAGTTAAGAACTGCTTTACGTAAGGATAAGCTGTATAAAAAAATTCGTAAAGAAGATAATAGGTTGGTTGTTAGCTTTAATAGTGAAGATCTTAAGGATAAGGCAAAAAAGGTTATTAAAAGTGATTTGCCTGACTTGGTAATTGTTGAAGGTAGTGAGTTAGAGCTAGAGCTTGGTCTTGAAGTTTCATCAAGTGCTCAATCTGCTGCAAAATCTAGCGCACTAAAACAAAATATTACTACCCTTCGCAATCGAGTAAATGAACTAGGCGTTGCTGAGCCAATAATTCAGCAACAGGGTTCAGAAAGGATTGTTGTGCAACTACCTGGAGTTCAGGATACGGCCAGAGCCAAAGAAATACTAGGAGCTGTAGCAACCGTTGAGTTTAGACTAGTTGATGAGCAAAACGATGTTCAAACTGCGATCCAATCAGGAAAAACACCATCAGGCTCAAAGCTTTATCAGTTTAAAGATGGAAGGTCATTACTGCTTAAAACAACTGTCATAGCAACGGGTGAAAACATAGTAGACGCATCATCTAGTGTTGATCAAGATAATCAGCCACAAGTTAGTATTGTTCTAGATAGTTCTGGCGGCAGAACCATGCTGGAAACAACTAAAGAGTTTGTAGGCTATAGAATGGCTGTTGTTTTTATTGAAAATCAAGTAGAAACAATTATTGAGGATGGTGTTGCGGTGAAGAAGCGAAGTAAGACACAAGATATTATTAATGCTGCAACAATTCAAGGAACCTTCTCTAATCGTTTCCAGATAACTGGCCTAGACAGCTCTAGAGAGGCCCGAAACCTAGCGTTACTTCTAAGAGCAGGCTCTCTCTCGGCGCCTGTTGAAATTATTGAAGAGCGAACAATTGGTCCAAGCTTAGGTGCTGATAATATTCAAAAAGGGTTCATTTCTGTTTTAGTTGGTTTTGCCTTAGTGTTGGTATTTATGGCGTGGCGATATCGCGTATTTGGCTTGGTTGCAAATGTTGCTCTAACATTAAATTTAATAACTATAGTTTCAATACTATCTATGATTCAAGCAACTCTAACCTTGCCAGGAATTGCAGGCATAGTCTTGACAGTTGGTATGGCAGTCGATGCTAATGTCTTAATTTTTGAACGCATTAAAGAAGAAATGCGCTCAGCTAAAGATATTCAAAAAGCAATTTCTGCAGGTTATGAGAAAGCACTGTTGACTATTGCTGATGCGAACATTACAACCCTTATAGCGTCCTTGGTATTGTTTAGTTTTGGCACAGGAGCAATTAAAGGTTTTGCGGTTACACTTTCAATTGGAATTATTACCTCTATGTTCACAGCAATTATTGTCTCTAGAGCAATGATAAACCTTATTTACGGTGGAAAAAAAGATAAGGAGTTGGCAATATGAATCTTAAATCATTAAATATTCCAGTTATTGACTTTGTAGGTAGACGCAAATATGCGATGATTTTTTCTGCAATTTTATTAATTGTCTCTATAGCTTCAATAGGATTTCAAGGTCTCAAGTTTGGTATCGACTTCACCGGCGGTACGTTAATCGAATTAGGCTATGAAAAAACAGCTGATCTTGAAGGTATACGTTCAAAGCTCGCTTCTGCAGATTTTAAAGGTGCCAATGTTCAATATTTTGGATCTGATACTGAAGTTCTTATTCAGCTGGAGCCACAATCTACTTCAAGTGCAAAACTTAGTTCATCAATTATTAGAATGCTTGGTGAGGGAATAGATGTTCGCAGAGTCGAATTTGTTGGGCCAAAAGTTGGTGAAGAGCTTACCAATGATGGTGGCCTTGCAATGCTTTATGCACTTATTGGAATTTTAATTTATGTTGCCTTTAGATTTGAGTATCGCTTTGCTCTAGGCTCCATTGCGGCCCTTGTTCATGACGTGATTATTACATTAGGGGTATTTTCATTACTGCAAATTGAATTTGATTTGACAGTATTGGCCGCTATTCTTGCAGTAATTGGTTACTCTCTTAATGATACGATTGTAGTTTTTGATAGAATTCGAGAAAACTTTCTTGCAACTCGCCAAGTGGAGCC
Source organism: Candidatus Pseudothioglobus aerophilus (assembly GCA_014384565.1). Taxonomy (GTDB): domain Bacteria; phylum Pseudomonadota; class Gammaproteobacteria; order PS1; family Pseudothioglobaceae; genus Pseudothioglobus; species Pseudothioglobus aerophilus. Next base: position 12,369 of record JACNFO010000021.1, on the reverse strand, counting down.
TGGATCAATTATTAATGAGGCTCTTAATCAAACTTTATCACGAACATTAATGACATCACTCACAACTTTACTTGTTCTTTTTGCTCTATTTTATCTAGGGGGAGAGGTGATTCATAGTTTTGCTGGCGCACTCCTTATCGGCGTTGTAATTGGCACCTACTCTTCAATCTATGTTGCGAGTTCAACTATTCTTGCGATGGGAATTTCCAAAGAAGACATGCTGCCTTCAGAAAAAGAGAAAAAAGAGATTGACGCTAGACCGTAAAAATAACTTTATTTGCTAAATCTTTCGAAAACAAGACAAGCATTTGTCCCACCAAAACCAAAACTATTTGAGAGGATGCGATTTAGTTTAATACTTTTTGTTTTCCTAACAATTGGTAAGCTTATTGCTGCCTCATCAAGATTATCTATATTCACAGATTCGGCAACAAAATCATTTTGAAGCATCAAAAGTGAATAAATAGATTCGTTAACTCCAGCTGCTCCCAGCGCATGACCCGAAAGAGATTTAGTTGAGCCAATAAGAGGCGTTGAAGTAGTACCAAATACCTCCTTAATTGCACCTAGCTCTTTAGCATCACCAACTGGTGTTGATGTTCCATGAGCATTAATATAATCAATTGAACCATTAAGCCCATCAGTAGCAATCTGCATGCAGCGTTTAGCACCTTCACCTGATGGTGCGACCATGTCATATCCATCAGAAGTAGCTCCATAGCCAACTAGCTCTGCAATGATAGAAGCCCCTCGAGCCTCTGCATGGTCTAAAGACTCAAGCACAAGGGCTCCGCCACCTCCAGATATTACAAATCCATCTCGATCTGTATCAAAAGCTCGTGATGCCTTATCAGGAGTGTCATTATATTTTGAAGAGAGAGCGCCCATAGCGTCAAATAACATAGTTAAAGACCAATCAAGCTCTTCTCCCCCGCCAGCAAATACAACATCTTGTTTGCCAAGTTGAATTTGCTCCATAGCGTTACCAATACAGTGCGCACTGGTAGAGCAAGCAGAACTGATTGAGTAATTTATTCCCTTTATTTTAAAGAGTGTTGAAAGGCAGGCAGAAGTGGTAGAACCCATAGTTCTTGGGACGCGGTATGGACCAACTCTTTTGATGCCTTTTTCTCTTAAAATATCAGCAGCTTCAACAATATTTTGATTTGAAGCTCCACCAGAACCCATAATTAAACCAGCTCTTTCATTCGAAATCATTTCTTCACTTAATCCAGATTCTTTGATTGCCTCATCGAGTGCGATTGCATTAAATATCGCAGCATCAGCCATAAATCGCAGCATTTTTCGATCAATAATACCACTAGTATCAACCTCTGCAATTGCACCATGAACATGAGACCTAAGACCCATTTCTGAATATTTTTCACTAAATACTATTCCAGATTTAGCAGCCTTTAAAGATTTAAGAACTTCTGACTTATTGGAGCCTAAGCTGCTAACAATACCCATTCCTGTTACGACTACTCTGTTCATCAGAAGGAAGATGTGTCAGTAAATAATCCTACCCTAAGGTTTGTTGCTTCATAGATAGTTTTCCCATCTACTTTCATGGTTGCATCTGCAATACCCATATAGAGTTTTCTCGCAATAACTCGAGAAAGACTTATATTGTAAGTAACCTTTTTACTTGAAGGCAAAACTTGACCTGTGAATTTAATTTGCCCAGAACCAAGGGCTCGACCTCTTCCTGGTCCACCAAGCCAACCTAAATAAAAACCAACTAACTGCCACATTGCATCTATACCCAGACAACCAGGCATTACTGGATCTTCATTAAAGTGACAATCAAAAAACCATAAATCTGGATTAATATCGAGCTCTGCAGTCACTCCACCTTTGCCATAGTCTCCACCATTTTCAGCAATATTTGTAATGCGATCAAACATTAGCATAGGTGGTTTGGGAAGCTGGGCATTGCCAGGGCCAAAAAGTTCTCCCTTACCACAGGCAATTAAATCTTCATAAGAATAGTTGTTTTGCTTCATAAGGTCCAATAACTCAAGTACTGATAGAATTTTATCATAGTTAAATTACTATTGAAATTCAACTTATGGCCTAATGTCAGCAATAATGTCACCAATATCCTCTAGCCCTACTGATATACGAATAAGGTTTTCAGTGATATGAGTTTGTAGTTTCTCTTCATCTGAGAGTCGGACATGAGTTGTAGAAGAGGGGTGTGTGATGGTAGTTTTAGTGTCACCAAGATTTGCTGTAATTGAAATCATCTTAGTATTATTTATAAGACGAAAAGCTTCAGCTCTACCGCCACTAACCTCAAATGAAACGATTCCACCAAAGCCTGATTGCTGCTTTTTTGCAACATCATGATTTGGATGGTTTTCAAGGCCAATGTAGTGAACTTTTTTAATGAAAGATTGATCGCTAAGCCAAACAGCTAATTTCATTGCACTTTTACAGTGAGCATCCATTCTTATCTTAAGTGTTTCTAAGCCTTTTAGGACAATCCAAGCATTGAATGCACTTAGGGTGGGGCCAGTGCTTCGAGTAAACGCACTTATTTCATCAATTAATGACGCACTGCCCGCAACAGCTCCTGCAAGACACCTGCCTTGACCATCAATGTATTTAGTGGCAGATTGAATTACCAGGTCAGCTCCTAAAATCAATGGCTTTTGAAGAGCTGGCGACATGACGCAGTTATCAACAGCTAATACTATATTGTTTTTTTTTGAAATAGCTGCAAGCTTTTCTATGTCAACAACTTCACCAAGTGGGTTTGATGGTGTCTCTAATAAAAATAATTTGGTATTTTTTTGAACACTCTTTTTCCATGCATCTAAATCCTCTAAATCAACAAAAGTAATTTTAATATCAAACTTTTCAATAATACTATTTAGAAGAACTATGGTTGTTCCAAACATGCATCGAGAGGCCACCATGTGCTCTCCAGGCTTAAGAAGAGTCATAATTGTTGCAAAGATGGCAGACATTCCACTCGCAGTTGCCTGGCATTTTTCTGCACCCTCTAAAGCAGCTAATTTATTTTGAAAGGCATCAACTGTTGGATTAGTAAACCTGGAATAAACATTACCTTTTTGTTTGTTTTCAAAACGATCAGCAGCTTGCTCAGCACTCTTAAATCTATAACTCGAAGTCAGAAAGATAGCTTCAGAATGCTCTTGCTCCTCTGTTGCATCATGCCCTTCGCGAACTGCTTTTGTTTGAAAATTTAGGTCTTTCATAATTTTTTGCTTAATTAGTCAGCATCATTGTAGATTAATTCTGAACTCTCATTGGAAATATTTCCCTGTTTGGCGTTGTCGGATCTTTGAGCTTCAAGGTTATCAAGATATGGCTCATCTATATCTTTGGTGAGGTAGTTGCCATCAAAACATGAGCAATCAAAACTTTTAATATCAGGATTTCCCTGTTGAACTGACCAAATTAAGTCATCAAGGTTTTGATAAATTAATTTGTCAGCGCCAATAGTTTTACATACTTCTTCTGTTGTTTTATTGTGGGCGACAAACTCATTTTTACTAGCCATATCAATTCCATAAACATTTGGATATCGCACTGGAGGCGCGGCAGATGCAAAGAAAACTTTTTTCGCGCCAGCAGCTCTTGCCATTTGAACGATTTCCTGGCTTGTTGTTCCACGAACAATTGAGTCGTCAACTAAAAGTACATTCTTGTCTTTAAATTCGAGTTCAATCGCACTTAATTTTTGACGAACAGATTTTTTTCTTTGTTTTTGTCCAGGCATAATAAAGGTTCTAGCAATATAACGGTTTCTTATAAAGCCTTCTCGGTATTTTAAATTTAACTCATTAGCAAGTTGAAGAGCGGATGTTCTTGAGGTATCAGGAATAGGCATTACAACATCAATTTCTTCATATTGCCACTCAGACTTAATTTTAATTGCAAGTCTTTCACCCATTCTGAGGCGTGATTTATAGACTGAAATTTTGTCAATAATTGAATCAGGCCTCGCAAAATAAACAAATTCAAATATGCAAGGTGATAATATTGAATTATCTGAGCACTGCTGAGAATGAACATTACCTTTTCGGTCAATCACAATTGCCTCACCAGGTTTTACATCCCTTGTAATTTTAAATCCAAGCGCTGTAAGGCCGACACTTTCTGAGGCCAACATAAATTTAGTGCCATTTTTTGTAGTTCTTTCTCCAAGGATTAAAGGCCTTATTCCATGTGGATCTCTAAATCCAAAGATACCATAGCCTGGAATCATTCCAATGGCCGCATAAGCTCCCTTTACTCTTTTATGAAGTTTTGTTACTGCATTAAAAATATCATTTTCATTAATTCGATGTTTTTGCTCTTCAGCTATTTCGCTCGCGAGTATGTTGAGAAGTATTTCTGAGTCTGAATTTGTATTAATATGACGAAGATCTTGCTCAAAAAGCTCATTTGCTAATGACTCTGCATTGGTCAGATTTCCATTATGTGCAAACGCTATACCATACGGTGAGTTTACATAAAAAGGCTGCGCCTCTGCTTCAGAAGAACTTCCGGCTGTAGGATAACGAACATGGCCTATCCCCATATCACCAATTAATTTTTCCATATGTTTTGTTCTAAAAACATTACGAACAAGGCCGTTACCTTTGCGCATATAAAAACGACCCTTACTAGCAGTTGTTATTCCAGCAGCATCTTGACCTCGGTGCTGAATAATCGTAAGAGCATCATAAATATAAAGACTCACATCTTTTTTTGTAGTTGATAGTATTCCAACAATGCCGCACATATTTTATTCCTTTAAGATTTCACTTTCTATAAATTCGACAACTGCATCGCCAGGCTCAAGTTCAACAAACAATAAATGCTCAGATAAAACAGGCTTTATATCAACTGACCAATCTTGAAATGTTCTAAGAGCACCACTAGTTTCTACCCAAGCATGATTTTGAGTAACCCATGTCATACTTTGAAGAATAAGTACAATTATTAGGACAAAAATACCACCTTTAAATAACCCTAATATTGCGCCAAAAAAATTATTTTTTAGTCCACCCACATTTCTAGCATTTAGAAGGATATCGAGTGAACTCAACATTCTTAAGATGCCCTCATAAATTGGCACCATAACAGAGGGGTTTTCTGTATCAATTTTAATATTGAGAAGTTTTGATAATACAACTAGTGTGGCTACTAAACCTATAAAGACTAATGAGAACCCAACAAAACTTAGCAGTGAGTCATTAGTTATTAGTGCTTCAATTGTCTGAAGTTCAGTAATAACTGCTAAATAGTTAAAACTTACGATTGCAGAAATGGCTAATATTATGCTAATCGCAAAAGGCCGATTAAGGCCATTAGGATTATCATTATTAGAGGATGCACTAGCAAGCCTATAAAAGCCTTTTTTGATAAACCAAATGCCAAAAAATATACCACCAAAAGATAGAGCATAGATAGATTGGTTGTCTGCACTGATCCAGTTACTTAGGAAAGTTTTAGCTAGTTCATCGTAATAAAGCCAAGCTAAAATAATTGCAAATATAACAAAAATAAAGCTAATAATTTCTTTAGCAAGGCCTTGAATAAAGCCTCTAACTATAAAAAAAACTAGAATAATTAGGGTAAGCCAGTCTGACCAAGCCAGTAAGCTTATAGCACTCCAAACGTTGTTAAAAAAATTGCCCATGAGCTCCCTGATAGATAGGTCTAATTTTACAACAGTTTCTTAGCGTTTGTGGTTGTCTCAAATAACTAATAACCTTCAAATTTTTTTTATAATTTTAGAGGCGGCGGCAATTGTATAGAAAGAGCCAAAAATAACAACTCGATTAACCCCTTCAAGTTTAAGTGATTGTTCAATTGCACTTCTCATATTGAGGCAAACTGTCGTGGGGCCTGAGTTAACAAACTTCTCTTTTAGAGCCTTTGGCTCAATTGATCGTTCTGCTTTGATTGGCACTAAATACCAGTGCTTAATTGAGCCTGAGGCAAGCTCAATCATATCAACAATATTTTTATCAACCAGTGCTGAAAAAATGGCGACTGTTTCTACTGGATTTTCTGACAGCGTTTCTACAAGACTTTTCACAGCAGCTGGATTGTGAGCAACGTCAAGAATGACTATTTTATCACCTATCTTTATTTTTTCAAATCGTGCTTTGATCTTAGCTTTTTTAACTCCCTGAATAATCATATTATTTGTAACTGGAAATTTATTTCTAAGATTCTCTATAGCTTTAACTGCAACTGCAGCATTAAGCTTTTGATGCGCTCCTTCTAATCCTATTTCATTTTTATAACTTTTAGAGATAAGAGTAAGAGGGGCGTTGATTTCTTTTGCGTATGACAATAAACTTTGAGGTGGGTCCTGATCACCACAAATACATGGTTTTGCGGTTCGCATCACCCCTGCTTTTTCCCTACCAATCGCCTCCCTTGTATCACCTAGGTAGTCTGTGTGATCAATTGCAATATTTGTGATAATGCTTACATCACTATCAACCACATTCACAGAGTCAAGTCTTCCGCCAAGACCAACTTCTAGAATTGCAAGATCCACACTAGCCTCTGCAAAAATAATTAGTGCAGCGAGAGTTGAAAATTCAAAATAGGTAAGCGTTACACCTTCCCTTTTTGTCTCAATTAATTCAAACGCTTTTATGATTAATTCATCAGTAACTTCCTTGCCATCAATCGCAAAGCGTTCGTTATACTTTAATAGGTGAGGCGAGGTTGAGCGACCAACCTTGTATTTTGATTCATGATAAATACTATCAATAAAAGAAACGGTAGAGCCTTTCCCATTTGTTCCCGCTACTGTAATAACTGCATATGGAACTCCACTTGGAAACAGCAGATCATAGACAATTTGAACTCTATCAAGGCCTAAAACAATGGTTTCCTCCATTAATGTTTCTTGCCAATTCAGCCAATCATCGAGAGTTCTTTTATTTTGCATATTGAAGAGTAGTTTTACTAAATCAAAAAAGGTTTAAATTATTTATCTTCCCAAAACTCACCTTCAATAGTCTCATCTTTGTTAGTTTTTTTTGTTTCACTAGTTTCGCCTCTATTGATAAAGGCTGAATTTTTTTTACTAAAGACGCGCTCTGCATTTTTCTCTAAAAAGTGGTTTATGAAATAGCTTCTACTCCAGGGCATTAAGCCAAGCAAGCCCAGAATATCGGTAATAAAGCCGGGCGTTAATAATAAAACACCAGAAACTAAAATGACAACCCCCTCAAACATCTCTACTGCAGGAGTCCTTCCTTCAGTAATACTTTGTTGAGCCTTTGCCATCGTTGACCAGCCCTGTTGTTTAAGAAGACGAGAGCCAATAAATGCAGTAATAACCACAAGTAGTACTGTTGAAAGTCCACCAATAGCTTGACCTACAGTTACCAGAACGTAGATTTCAGCAAGAGTGACAACAACAAATATAGGAAATAACATTTAACCTCCTTTTATGTTTGTAAAAATTATATCCCAAACCCCGTGGCCTAATTTTTGACCTCGATTTTCAAATTTAGTTAAAGGCCTATTTTTTGGTCTTGAAGAATACATATGGTCACCAGCACAGTTTTTAAAGTGTGAATGTGATTCTAGCAACTCCATAATATGCTCAGCATAGTTCTCCCAGTCAGTAGCTATATGAACAACACCATCTTTTTTAAGTTTTTTTGATAGGAGGTCCAAAAAGCTTATTTGAACAATTCTACGCTTATGATGTTTCTTTTTGTGCCAAGGATCAGGAAAGAATAGCTGAAAATGTGAAATACTGTTATCTAAAATATTGTTTGTTAGAACCTCTACCGCATCATCCTTGATAATTTTGAGGTTGCTAAGTTTATTCTTATTAGCCTCATTAATAAGCCTTCCAACGCCAGCCTCATAAACCTCTATCCCTAAAAAGTTTTGATTAGGCTGATCAATTGCCATCTCAAGTAGGCTGTCACCATTTCCAAATCCAACTTCAAGTGTGACGTTATTTTTTGATAGAAAAAGTTTATTAAAATCAAGTTTTTTTTCATTAAGATCAACGCCATAATCATGCCATAGCTCATTAAGGCCAATAGATTGTGCCTTAGAGATTCTTCCTGAGCGCCTTACAAAGCTCTGTATTTTTCTTAAATATTTTACTTCTGTCACAGTTGGTAATCAATGATTAGCGGAGCATGATCAGAAAAACGCTGCTCTTTATAGATTTCGCATGATTTGGCAAGACCAGCTAAATTGCTACTGACTACCTGGTAGTCAAGTCGCCAGCCAGTATTGTTGGCCCATGCCTGTCCTCTATTTGACCACCAGGTGTATTGAAATTCTTCTTGGTTAATTTCTCTAAAAGAGTCTATGAAGCCAACATCATCATAAAGTGTATCAAGCCATTCTCTCTCTTCTGGGAGAAAGCCTGAGTTCTTTTGATTAGCCCTCCAATTTTTTAAATCAATTTTTTTATGCGCGATATTCCAATCACCACAGATAATGTATTTTCTGCCATCTTTTTGAAGTTTTTTTAAATGAGGCATAAAGCGTTTGGTAATAAATTCCATTTTAAATGCTTGCCTCTCCTCTTTTGACGACCCTGATGGAAGATAAATTGAGAGAACACTTAAATCTCCAAAATCAGCTTGAATAATCCTTCCTTCTGAGTTCATATCTTCCCAGGTGCTATAAGAGATCTTATCGGGCCTAGTTCTGCAGTATAGCCCTGTTCCACTATAGCCCTTGCGCTCTGCACTATGGTAGTAGGTATGCATATCAGGTGGATAAAAGCGTTCATCAAGTTGATCTTCTTGCGCTTTAATTTCTTGAAGACAAACGACATCAGCATTTTTTGTCTTGAGCCAGCTAAACAGACCTTTTCGCTCAGCAGCTCTAATACCGTTTACATTAATTGTTATAATTCTCATTGCACTTATTTTAATAGTTTAGGAATAACCAATGGAACAGTATCAAAAGGATTTTGTAGATTTTACGTTAGAAACTGGGGTACTCAAGTTTGGTGAATTCACTCTTAAATCTGGGCGAATTAGTCCTTACTTTTTTAATGCAGGGCTTTTTAATAAAGGCAGTCATTTATCTCAGTTAGGAAAGTTCTATGCTCAAGCTATTGAAGCAAGTGGACTGGAGTTTGATGTACTTTTTGGACCTGCTTACAAAGGAATTCCGTTGGCTACAGCAACAGCAATTGCCCTTAATGATAGCCTTGAAAGGAATATACCATATTGCTTTAATCGCAAAGAAGTCAAGGATCATGGTGAGGGAGGAAGCATCGTTGGGCACTCATTAGAGGGTGATATTCTCATCATTGATGATGTTATTACAGCTGGCACTGCAATTCGAGAAGCGCAAGATATTATCACCGCCAATGGAGCTAAAACAAAAGGAGTGATAGTTGCGTTAGACCGTCAAGAAAAAGGAAATGGCGAACTTTCAGCGATTCAAGAGGTTGAGGAAACTTTTGGAATTACGGTTCTAAGTATTATTAATTTGTCTCACATTGTTGACTATTTAAAGGATTCAAAAGATGAAGACACTGTTCTAAGAATTGAGCACTATAGATCTCAATATGGCATCAAATAATTCCTTAAAAGTTAAGAGCTATTGCAACACTAATTTCTGAACAAGTCTTTATTTTGAAGGCTCAACAATAAAGGTTGAAGATTCAACGTCAATAATCTTAACTGATTGACCAGTGCTAAGATCTGAACCTTTAGCGAACCAAAGAGATTCCCCTATTTTAACTTTAGTAACTCCATTTTCAACTGATTCAATAGTGCACTCTTTGCCAATATGAGACTTGGCTTTATCATGAAGCTGCTCATCGACAGTTTTCACAGGGTAATATTTTTTTGACAATAGAGTTGCCGCAACTGCAAGAACTATAAAAATCAGCAGCTGCAATAAACCAGAAACATTAGGAAACAGAAAGAAAATTATACCAACAGTAACTGCTGATGAGCCAATCCAAAGTAGAAATACTGTCCAGACAAATAGCTCTAAAATTATTAAAGCAATGCCAAGAACAAGCCAGTGGATAAAGTTTAAATTTTCAAATAAGAATTCCATGACATAAGATTTTATATTCTTTCTTAAGTTGTATTAAATTTTTCTTTATTTTTTCTTAAATTTAGTACATAATTCGATTTGGAGGCGCTAAATGCAAACTAAAAATCCTTTAAAAAACCAAGGTTTAATTGATCAATTTCATAGAGATGGATATATATTTCTTGAAAAAGCTCTTACAGAACCTCAATTATTAGCAGTTAATAATCAATTATTATCTTGGGTTGATGAAAGCAAACTTCATACAGAGTCTTTTGGTAAGATTAAGGATGGTAGGCCACGTTTTGATGTTGATACAAAAAGCCATAGCGCAGATACACCGGCCTTAAGAAGAATTACCTCACCAGCAGAAATATCAGATTCTTGCCTTGATGTTGTTAAAGACAATAATGCATTAGATCTTGTTGCTGATATATTTGGGCCTAATATTAAGCACTGGACGAATAAACTAAATCTCAAATTACCCAGCTCAGGGACTGAAGTTAAGTTTCATCAAGACTTTCCTTTCGAGCCCCATTCAAACGAAGATATCATGACAGTTCTTTTTTTTCTAGACGACGTTACGCTTGAAAATGGGCCACTTGAAGTTGTTCCAGGTTCACATAATGGGCCTCTTTATTCTTTGTGGCATGATGGGGTTTTTACAGGAGCGGTAGGCTCTGAAATTGAGTCGGCTAATAAGGGTAAAGCTATAAGTTGCACTGGAAGGGCGGGCTCAGCTTGCTTGATGCACTCTAAATTATTGCATGGCTCTAGTTCGAATCAAACAAAATTTCCCCGATCTTTATATATTGTTAGCTATACTGCAGAAGATGCTATACCGTTAACTGAAAACCCATTGCCAAGTGACTTAGATGGAATGATAGTTAGAGGTATAAAGACCGATACAGTAAGGTGCTCAAGTTATAGTGTGGAGTTACCAGAGTACCCAAAAGAGGTTTCTTTTTTTGGGCAGCAGGATAAAACTAAGAGCTCAATGATGTAATAATTTTACTGTTCGTAATTATAATTCCTTTAGTCAAATGGCCTTATTCTAATGAAAAGTGATAATCCTATTAATCAGATTAAAATGATTCATGTCGCTAGTGATGAGCTAGTGATTGATTGGCAAGATGGCAGTCAAAGTAATCTCTATAGTCATTGGCTAAGAGATCATTGCCAAATGCCTCAATCAAGAAATGCTAATAATGGGCAGCGATTATTTAGTGTTATCAACATACCCAAAAATACCTCTATTGAAGAGGTTAAACAAGATGAAAGAGGTGATCTACATATTCGGTTTATGCCTGAAAATTATTGGTCTATCTTTTCTCAGAACTGGCTATGGAAAAACTGTTATAACCTTAATAATCATTTCGATGATAGAAGTGAAAAAAACAAACATTTATGGCAAAAAACTAGCTTTAAAGATGGCCTGCCCAGGACCAGGTATAAAAATTTTCAAGAAACCGATAAAGGTAGGTTAGAGGTTTTGCGTGCAGTTCGAGATATGGGTTTTTGCATTATCGAAGATGCTTCTATCAAAGAAGGGCTCATTCAATCTGTAATTTCTCAACTAGGATTTACTAGAGAGACAAATTATGGAAAATTATTTGAAGTTCGAACTGAAGTAAAACCAAATAATCTTGCTTATACTAATTTGGGGCTTGGCTCCCATACTGACAATCCGTATCGAGACCCTGTTCCAACAGTACAGCTTTTACATTGCCTAGAAAGCTCAACACAGGGCGGAGAGTCAGTTTTGGTGGATGGCTTTAATGCGGCAAAAAAACTGAGAGAAGAAAGCAGTGAAAATTTTGAAAATTTAACAAATAACTGGATTAATTTTCGTTTTTCTGATGATAAAACAGATCTTAGGTCTAGAGTGCCAATGATAGAAATTAATGATAATCATGAAGTTATCAAGGTGAGATATAACAATCGATCTATCGATACAATTAACCTACCTTCAGAGAAGATTCGCCCGTTTTATTTGGCATATCGGCACTGGGGAGAGGTAATAGAGAGGGATGAGTTAAAGGTTATATTTCAGTTAGTGCCTGGGGAAATAATTATATTTGACAACACTAGAGTGATGCATGCAAGGACCGCTTTTTCTGATAAAGGTAAGCGTCATTTACAGGGCGCTTATACAGATTTAGATGGCCTTTATAGTCTTCTTAATATTTTAGAAAATCGAAATAATGACTAAGATTAATAGTAATACTATTGTAAATCATATCGAAGATGTTTTTAAGAGGCGCGGCGCTGAATCCTATTTAGGCGAAGACGTAACAATGGCCCAGCATATGCTTCAAGCTGCACAGTGCGCTGAGCAATCTGGTGCAGATG
>JACNFO010000028.1 GCA_014384565.1 Candidatus Pseudothioglobus aerophilus | reverse complement strand
GACAAAGGCGACATCATTATTGATGGTGGCAACTCTCATTACCCCGACACTATCAGAAGAACTAAAGAGCTAGAAGACAAGGGCTTTCAGTTTATTGGTGCTGGCGTCTCTGGAGGCGAAGAGGGTGCTCTAAAGGGCCCTTCAATCATGCCAGGAGGCTCAGTATCTGCTTGGCCTGAAGTAAGAGGTATATTTCAGGCAATATCAGCCAAGGTTGAGGGGAACGAGCCTTGTTGTGACTGGATAGGCGAAGATGGCTCTGGCCACTTTGTAAAAATGGTCCATAACGGCATTGAGTATGGTGATATGCAGCTTATTTGTGAAGCTTATCAAATCATGAAAGATGTCTTGAATATGTCGAACGATGAAATACATCAAGTATTCAAAAAGTGGAACGAAGGTGAGCTTAGTAGTTATCTGATCGAAATCACTGCAGACATTGTTAAATTTAAAGATAAAGACGGGACTTATCTTGTTGATAATATTTTAGATGCGGCAGGCCAAAAAGGGACCGGTAAGTGGACTGCAACGGTTGCCCTTGAACTTGGAACGCCTCTTACGCTAATTGGAGAGGCGGTATTTTCAAGATACCTTTCATCCATTAAGCAAGAGCGCGTTGAGGCGTCAAAGTTGTTGAGTGGCCCAAGCCTTACTTTTGAAGGCGACAAGGAGCAAGTTCTCAATGACATTCATGACGCACTGTATGCTTCAAAGATTGTTTCTTATGCCCAAGGGTATGCCTTACTAACAAAAGCAGCTAAAGAATTTAATTGGAATTTAAATTATGGCGGCATTGCGCTTATGTGGCGCGGTGGCTGCATCATTCGCTCAGCTTTCTTAACTAAAATTAAAGATGCCTATGACGCTAATTCTGAGTTGCAAAATTTATTGTTAGATCCTTTCTTTATTGATAAGATTAATAAGTCCCAAAGCGGTTGGCGCCGAGTTTGCTCATTAGCAACTAGTCATGGCGTGCCAATACCCGCAATGACCTCTTCGCTATCGTATTTTGATGGTTACCGAGCAGAGAGGCTGCCCGCTAACTTACTTCAAGCTCAGCGTGATTATTTCGGTGCCCACACCTATGAGCGTCAAGATGCAAAAAAAGGTGAATTTTTTCATACTGAGTGGATTAAGAGCGATTAATTATGAATCCTGAAGCTGCTATAAAGATTAAAAGCTTTGTGCTTTTTGGGGCCCTAGGGGACCTGTCTATTCGTAAGTTGATACCGGCCTGGTATTATCTAGAGCGTGACCATAAGCTTGAAGATGGTTTGCAGATTTTGGGTGTTGGAAGGCGGGAGCTTACAAGGCCTCAGTTCCAAGAAAAAGTAAACGATGCTCTGAGCACCAATGTCGCAGATGAGTACTTAGACGTTGATATTATTTCTAAGCTTTTAAATCGCTTTGATTACTGTTGCTGTGATCTTCAGAATCCTAATAATTATCAAGAGTTAAGCTCATTTATTAAGGATTATAGTAAGCCAGTCGCTTACTATTTAGCAATCTCTCCAAAGCTTTTTGAAAGCGTTTTTGATGGACTTAATGGTCTTAATATTCTAACCTCCTCATGCCGAATTGTAGTTGAAAAACCTATTGGGTATGATCTAGAGTCTTCTAAAGACATTAATGCTAAACTTTTAAAGCGCTTTGATGAGTCTCAAATTTATCGAATTGATCATTATTTAGGTAAAGAAACAGTGCAAAACCTTATCACTCTTCGGTTTGCAAACTCTTTATTCTCAAGTCAATGGAACAGCAAAAGTATTGATTATGTTGAGATAACTGCGGCAGAATCTGTTGGAATTGAGGACCGCTGGGGGTATTTTGATGGAATGGGGCAGCTCAGGGACATGGTTCAAAGCCATCTTCTTCAGTTGCTATGCCTAATAACAATGGAGCCACCCAACCGCCTTAATGATCAGAGCATTCGCTCAGAGAAGGTCAAGGTTCTTGAAGCTTTAAAGCCAATTAATGAGGAAGGGATTGAGTCGAATTTTGTTTCTGCGCAATATACCGATGGTAAAAATAAAGTTGGCTATATTAGTGAAGAGGGTGCAGATATATCAAGTGACACTGAGACTTTTGTAAGTATTAAGGCAGAAATACAGAATTGGCGATGGAAGGGGGTTCCTTTCTACTTAAGAACTGGCAAAAGAATGACCAGTAAAATGACGCAAATTGTTATTCATTTTAAATCTGATGGGCACTATATCTTTGATCAAGACAATGAAAGTTTAAAGGGTAACACCTTGATTATCAGTTTGCATCCTTCTGAAAGTATCTCTTTAAAGGTTTTTACTAAGCCCCACGGCGTAGATAAGCACTCAACTTTAAGGTCTGACCCTATGAGCCTAGATTTTATAAAAACTCAAAAATTACTCAATATTCCGAGCGGCTATCAAAGCCTCTTGATGGATATCCTCAATGGTAACCAGAGTTTATTTCTCTGTAAAGAAGAGGTCGAGCTTGCCTGGCAGTGGTGTGATAACGCTTTAGAAGCCCACAAAAAATCAAACCAAGAGCTTTATCTCTACCCTGCAGGTACTAATGGACCCAAGGAGAGTGAGCTACTTATTCAGAGCAACGGACATGAATGGTATGAAGAGTAGTAAAACTTATTATTTGCCCGACTCTGTTGACTTTTATAGTACCAATAATAGTGAATCATTGGCGTCAGATTTATCTCAAAGTATTGGTGAAATTCTAACTGAAGCAATCAAAAAAAGAGGCCGTGCCAGTATTGCTGTTTCTGGAGGAGGCACGCCCATCCCTCTTTTTAAAGAGTTTTCGTTATTAAATATTGATTGGAAAAAAGTAGATTTAACATTAGTTGATGATCGATGGGTTGACCCTAAGAATACGGATAGCAATGAATTGCTTGTGAGAACGCACCTTATAAAAAATAAGGCGTCCAAGGTCAATTTTATTCCACTTAAAAATGACTCCAAAACAGCTAAAGATGGCCAAAAAAATAGTGAAGAGACGTTAAAAAATATTACGCTCCCTTTTGACGTTATCGTATTAGGTATGGGCTCTGATGGACATACTGCTTCTCTTTTTCCATGCTCAGATGAGCTTCCTGAGGGGATGAATTTGAATAATTTAAACTGTTTGATTTCGACTTCTCCAAAGACTGCGCCTTATGAGCGTTTAAGCCTTACTGCAAAGGTGATTATTGATGCTAAAAATGTTTTTCTGCATCTCAATGGATCCAGTAAGCTCCACACTCTAGAAAGTGCAATGGAATATAAAGATTCAAGCAAAATGCCAATCTATACCTTTTTAGAAAATGGGCTTAGTATCTTCTGGAGTCCTTAGATAACTTTATTTTAAGTTGTCTGCCATAATGCACTTTATTTTGTGAAAAAGCAATGGATAATAATGTGCTCTATAATTAAATTTAAAACCTACTTATGAAAATTAATAATATTGACGGTGAAGTTGTTAAAGATAACGAAACTTATATTCTTAAGGACAACACCTCACTAAAAAACTTTGTCATAAGTTCAACAACGCTCCATGCTGGTAAATCAACAAAAGGCCACAGCCATGCTGGTAAAGAAGAGGTTTACATGATTATGAGTGGAAGCGGGAAAATGGATCTCGATGACAAAACAATACTTATTGAAGGTGGTGATATGGTATTAATTGAGGACGGCGTTTTCCATCGCGTACATAATACGTGCGAAGGTGATTTGTATATGGTTTGTATATTTGATGGAGATCGAGAAAATGTTTACAAAACCTAACTATTGCTGGAGACTGTAACCATCAACAAGCAGTCTTATAATTTGGTTGGTGATATAGGCGCAACTAATGCAAGGTTTGCTCTTGTAGCTCCTGGCTCGTCAGACATCGAAAACATCCAGAGTCTTAAATGTGAAGATTTTGATAACATTCAGAGCGCAATCAGTTTTTACATATCTTCGTTTTTAGAGCTTGACATTGTTTCAGCATGCTTTGCTACTGCTGGTACGGTTCATTTAGATGTTTTTAAGCTTGCTAATAACCACTGGACTATAAATAAGTCAGATGTCGCTAAAACTTTAAATGGAGTGACCATTAAATGGATTAATGATTTTACAGCCCAAGCATTTGCAACCACAACTCTTACTGATAGCGAGGTTATTACTTTAAATAAAGGTATTGTTAAACCAGAAAAATTAAGATTGGTTATTGGCCCAGGAACCGGGCTTGGTGTTTGTGGGTTAATCATGTCTCCTTCGGGCTGGCTTCCAATTGCAGGTGAAGGTGGTCACTCGGATTTTGCACCAAACACTAGTATTGAATATGAAATATTAACGTTACTCGCTAAAAAGTTTGGCCATGTTGCCGTAGAGAGGATTCTATCTGGCCCTGGAATTATGAATCTGTATGAGGCGCTTTGCCAAATCAATGGTAAAGACAGAATATATACAACACCCTCTGAGATAACTGCCGCTGCAGTTAATGCTGGAGCTGACCCAATTGCTGATGAAACAATTCAAATGTTTTGTAAAATTTTTGGCTCAGTTGCTGGAAGTATGGCGTTAACAGTTGGCGCTTTAGGCGGCGTTTATATTACAAGCGACCTGGTTAGAAATTTTTTAGATTTATTTATTGAAAGTGACTTTCAAAAAAGCTTTGAGAGTAAAGGAAGGCTTCAGTCAGTTCTTGAAGATATTCCAGTGTATTTGTCTAAAAAGAAAAACATGGGCCTCATTGGCACCGTTTACGAAATCAATAACTACTGGATGCAAAAAGGCTTTAAAGTCTAGGCCTTTGCGCATAAAAAAATCAAGCTTATTTAATATCTAGAGCAGTCTTCATTAGAATTTCAGCAATTTCATCTCTTGATCCAAAGTAATTTGCAATTTGAATGTCAAGACCTGGAGTGTTTTGAGAGGCCTCACTAATTTCATTGGGTATGTCTCGCGTGATGTGAACGCCAGCAGATAAAAAGTACGGTAATATTGTAACTTTAGTTGCGCCTAAATCAGCGCACTCTTTAATTGCTTCTGGAATAGAAGGTGAGGCGAACTCCAAGAAGGCAGGCATTACTTTGTCAAATTCTTTCGGTTCTAATGTCGAAATTTTCTCTGATAAAGATTCAATCTCAATGTTTGATTCTTCTCTTCTGCTGCCGTGGGCAACTAGTAATAATATATGCATATTTTTTATATAATAATGAAAGTCGTAATATGTAAATAACCACAATAGATACAGATAACATGTTTTACAGTGAAAGGCACTTTATAGGGTATCTTATCACCTTGAAAAAATAAATTTGAGAGACTAAATTGTACCAATGTACTACAATACACGAATCTGCAAGTGAGGCAAAAATTGGGATTCTTTTGTCTAATTTGGGAACTCCTGATGCACCTACGAAGAAGGCGGTTAAGCCCTATTTAAGGCAGTTTTTATCAGATACAAGGGTTATTGAGCCTCCTCCTCCTCGCTGGATTTGGAAAATTATATTAAATGGGGTAATTCTTAACTTAAGACCAAGAAAATCAGCGAAGGCCTATCAAACTGTTTGGGATACTCATGGAAAAGGATCACCGCTTCTATCAATTGCAATAAAACAAAAAAATGCAATAGTAATAGAGCTTGAAAAGCTTGCACCTGGTAAGTTTGCTGTGTCTTTAGGTATGAGCTATGGTAATCCATCAATGGGATCCGCACTAAACGAGCTTGAGGCTCAGGGATGTAATAATATTATCATCTTACCTTTATATCCTCAATATGCTGGGGCATCAACCGGTTCAGTTTTTGATGCGGCTGCTAGAGAGCTTATGAGCTGGAGAAATGTTCCCGACTTAAGGTTTATTAGTAGCTACAGTAAAGAAGATTTATATATTGAAGCTTTAGCTAATAGTGTTAAAGAATATCAAGCAGTTCATGGTAAGCCCGATCTCCTTTTAATGTCATACCATGGAATACCTAAGCGCTACTTTGATAAGGGGGATAATTACCCATGTCAGTGCTGCAAAACTACGTTTCTTTTGGCTTCTAAGTTAAATTTAAAGCCTAATGAGTACACGATGACATTCCAATCTAGACTAGGAGCTGGCGAATGGATGAAGGAATATACTGACAAAACATTAAAGGCACTTCCAGGTAAAGGCTTGAAAAATGTTCAAGTTATCTGTCCTGGTTTTTCTGCAGATTGTCTTGAGACGATTGAAGAGATTAGCGAGGAAAACCATGATTACTTTATGGAGTCAGGTGGTGAAAAATTTGGCTATATTCCAGCGCTTAATGATAGAAAAGACCATATCGAATTCCTAACACAACTTCTACTAAAAAATGCAGTAGGGTGGCTGTAATAAAATGAAGATTGTTATCTTTGGCGGATCGGGATTGATTGGGGGTGCCCTTGCAAAAAATCTTTCAGCCAATCATGAAGTTCAGTGCTTAAATAGAAGTGCTTTCATATCCATAGACACTTTGTCATTGTCATTAAAAGATAGTGATCTTGTTATTCAACTGTCTGGATCAACTATTGCAAAGCGATGGACTAAGAGTCATCTAAAAGAAGTTTGGCAGAGTAGGGTTGATACAACTCAAATGCTCTCAAAAGCAATAAGCATGATGACAACCAAGCCAAGGGTTATGTGCGCTTCAGGGGTTAGTTTTTATCCTGAGTCAGATTGTAGCAACCCGCACTCTGAGAGTGGCGTAAGAGGTGAGGGTTATCTTGCTGAGCTTTCTGTAGCATGGGAGAGCGCTGCAAAGACAATCTCAGAAGACACTATAATTTTAAGGTTTGGGGTTGTTCTTTCAAGAAGTGGAGGCGCCTTTATGAAGCTTTATTGGCCTTATTTTTTTGGATTAGGCGGCCCTATTGCAAGTGGAGATCAGTGTTTTTCTTGGATTCACATAAAAGATCTTGTAAGAGCTGTTAATTTTATTTTAAATAATCCACAAGCTAAGGGTGTGTATAACATTACTGCGCCAGAGCCCATTCCTCAAAAAGTATTGGGTAAAGCTCTTGCTAGTGCTTTAAAAAGACCATTTTTAGTGCCACTTTGGGAGTGGCAGTTAAAACTACTTTTTGGAAGTGGCTCACAAATATTGACAGAGAGTATATCTGTTATCCCAAAAAAAATACTTGAGGAAGGCTTCATTTTTGATTATCCAGATATTAAGAGTGCAATGGATGATCTTACTTAGTAAGATTTTTAATGCTTTGGCCTGAGGTTGCTTTGGTATATGATAAAATAGAATATTGAGATTCACCCTGTAACAAAGAATTACTTTTAGACTTTCCATCTTGGAGGGTCTTTTTTTTGTATTAAATTTTGGAGAAGATATGAAAGTAACTAAAGATAAAGTCGTTTCAATGCATTACACCCTTAAGAATGATGCGGGAGACGTTATTGATTCGTCTGAAGGCAAAGAAACTATGGACTTTTTACAGGGTCATGGAAACATAATTCCAGGATTAGAGACAGCCTTAGAGGGTTCTAAAAAAGGTGATAAGGTTGAGGTTTCTATTGAGCCTGAAGAGGGTTATGGCCTTAAAATGGATGATGCAATTCAAGAAATTCCAAGAACTGCACTACAGGGAATTGATGAGGTAACTATTGGGATGCAGCTCCAATCCCAAGACCAAGATGGAAACCCTTTTGTTGTGACTGTTATTAAGCTGGATGACGAAAAGATTACTGTTGATGCAAACCATCCTTTGGCTGGAGAAACTCTTCACTTCTCAGTCTCTATTGAAGACGTTAGAGATGCATTGGAAGAGGAGGTTTCTCATGGACATGCTCACTCTGCTGGCGGACACTCCCACTAAATAAATATGACTCTTAGCGGACTAAAGTGATTAATAAGATTGCTTGTCCGCTTTGTAAGACAACTAATAGCTCTAAATTCTATAAAGAGAAGTTTCGCGAATTTTTACGCTGTTCAAGTTGTGATTTTGTTTATGTTCCAAAAGTATATCACCTCTCAGATACTGAAGAAAAATCAAGATACGATACCCATAATAATGATCCTAATGATCACCGTTATCGCCACTTCTTATCCCAACTATTAGTGCCCCTTTTAGAGAGGATCAAACAACAATCAAATGGCCTTGATTTCGGCTCTGGCCCTGGCCCAACGCTTTCTCTTATGCTTGAAGAATGTGGACACTCTGTGGATCTCTATGACAAGTTCTATGCTAATGATATTTCTGTATTTGAGAAAAAGTATGACTTTATTACTGCTACGGAGGTAGTGGAGCACTTGAGTGAACCAATGGCAGAGATAAATAGACTTATTGAAATGCTTAATAACCAAGGCTACCTTGCTGTAATGACGCAAATACTAACCCCTCAAATTGACTTTAGCTCATGGCATTACAAGAATGACCCATCTCATATAGGTTTTTTTACTAAAAAGTCTTTAAGTTTCTTAGCAAACTATTTAAATATTGAGGTTTATTTTATTTCGGAAAGAGTGATCTTCTTCCAAAAAAATAGCTAAGGAAGGATATTAAGATAGCTTTCATAACGACTAGGACTTATCTTCCCTAATTCAACAGCATCTTTAACAACACATCCAGGTTCGTTTATATGGAGACAGTTTCTAAATCTACACTCACCAGCCAGTGATTTAAATTCTCTAAAACCATTAACTATTTGTTTTTCAGAAAGGTTGTCTAATTGGAACTCTCGTATTCCTGGAGAGTCAATTAAATCACCGCCACTAGGAATATGATAAATAGTTGTATTTGTCGTGGTATGCTTTCCAAGCTTACTCTTGCTAGAAATTTCATTGACTCGAAGTTCTAAATCCGGGATTAATGAATTGATGAGTGATGATTTGCCAACGCCAGACTGACCAAGAAAAATATGCGATTTATTAACAAGCTTCGTTTTAAGTTCTTTTAAATTCGTTTCGTTTTTAACACTTAAAAAGTGGACGTCATACCCCAGCTCTTTGTAATGTGCAAAGTCACTTTCTAGTTGCGCCTCCTTTTTTGAAAGCTCAATTTTGTTGACAATAATATTAATTGGTAGATTCGCTTCTTCTGCGATTACCAGGTAGCGATCAATAAGCTCAAACTGATAGTGCGGCTCAAGAGCAACAACAAGCCAAAGCTGATCAATATTGGCAGCTATTAGGCGCTCCTGTCTCTTTAATTCTGTTTTCCTTGGGTATATTGCTGTTACTATTCCCTCACCCTCTTTTGTTGTTTGAAGGAGAACCTGGTCGCCTGCAACAGAAAATCCAATATTTTGACGACTGACTGACTGAAAAATTTCACCACTTCTAAGTTCAACTAGCTGCCGCTGGCCGTACCTTGTAATAACAAGGCCTTTGTGTTCAATCTCACTATTTTCCAGGTCTGATTCAGCTTTAATGGAGACTTTATTTGCACGGGCAATTTTTTCAGATTGAACCTTATCAATTCGCCACTGCTGTCTTCGAGTAAGGGCCACTAAATGAGCAATTTGTTATTGAAGCCGCTCAATTCTGAGAACCGCACTTGGATGGGAGTCATGAAAGGCTGAATAGTATTTATCTGGAGATAATGACGATGAATTTTCTTTATAAAGTTTAATTAGAGATGAAATTAAATCATTTGCGTCGGTATGGTTTGCTGCAAAAGCATCTGCTTGAAACTCATGCTTTCTAGATGCAAGGTTACTGAGTGGCGTAATGAAAAAACTAAAGACTGGAAGTGCTAAAGCGAAAAGAACAAGCGCAGCGTGAGCTGATGGCTCTGATACTCCAAGTCCATTATAAAACCAAGCTTGATTTATTAGGAAACCTAACAAAGCAAGGCTAGCAAAACTAAACATGAAGGAGCTAATCATCCTTTTTTGAGTGTGCTTATGGTGAAAGTGACCCAGTTCATGCGCTAAGATCGCTTCGATTTCTTTGTCTTCCATACCTTTGAGGAGGGTATCAAAGAACACGATCCTTTTATTTTTACCAATCCCTGTAAAGTATGCGTTTCCATGAGACGATCTTTTAGATCCATCCATAACATAAATGCCATCACTTCCAAAACCTGTTCGGCTAAGTAGATCTGTAATTCTGCTTTTAAGGCTCTCATTGTCTAGTGGATTAAATTTATTAAAAATTGGCGCTATATAAGATGGGTAAACCCACATCATTACTAGTGAAAATCCACTGATAATTAACCAAACATAAAGCCACCAGAAATCCTCAATGGCTTTAATATTCATAAGAAATAAAATTGCGTAGATCAGAGGAAGCATTAAAATTAAAGTTAATAAGATCTCTTTAAATAGATCCCCTACAAAAGTTTTAATAGTCATTCGATTAAAGCCAAATTTTTGCTCAAGAACAAAGGTGCGATAGATGCTGAAAGGGAGGTCAATTAGGCTTGCAATTAACATGATGCTCAGAACAAAAACTGTCCCCATTAAAACAGGATCTAAAATTCTTTGACTCCAATACGAATCAAGTGAATCCATGGCCCCGCCAAGCGTCCAAATAAGAAGCACAACAGTTGAAAAAATAATTTCAA
The DNA here is from genome assembly GCA_014384565.1 of Candidatus Pseudothioglobus aerophilus. Taxonomy (GTDB): domain Bacteria; phylum Pseudomonadota; class Gammaproteobacteria; order PS1; family Pseudothioglobaceae; genus Pseudothioglobus; species Pseudothioglobus aerophilus. The sequence continues at coordinate 12,477 of JACNFO010000028.1, read as the reverse complement.
AATGATTTAAAAGAAGCTTCGCTTTGGTGTAGTTGCCTGCTTTTTGATGATCTTCAAGCTTAATGGATTCACTAAAGCCTTCTGGAACAGCATTAAAAGAGTTATTTATTGCTTTATCTTGCCTAAAATTAAGCCAAAGTAATGATAAAACTGACGTTGAAATTGCGAATAAAAAAATAAAAGTAAATAAGTTGAATTCCATTTTTTTTAATTTAGAAGGGAAAAAGTTTTCAGATGTAATTATACCTAGTGATTTAACATATATTAGATATTGAAAATTTCATAAATTGCTGGGTATAATTTCGTGATAACTATCAAATATGTATAGTTTAATTTTTAAAAATTAAGGTTTTTTATGATGACAATGGAAGACAGAGATGGTTTCATCTGGATGGATGGAGAATGGGTCGATTGGCGTGAAGCAAAAGTTCACGTCCTAACGCATACCTTGCACTATGGAATGGGCGCTTTTGAAGGCGTTCGCGCTTATGAAACTGCAGATGGACCTGCAATATTTAAACTTGAAAAGCACACTGAGCGGTTATTTAATTCAGCTCGGATTCTTGGTATGAATATCCCTTTTGATGCGGCTGTATTAAACCAAGCTCAAAGAGAAGTTGTTACAAAAAATAACCTAAACTCTGCCTACATTAGACCCATGTGTTTTTACGGTTCAGAAGGTATGGGCCTAAGGGCTGATAATTTGAAGGTACACGTAATGATAGCTGCCTGGGAGTGGGGCTCTTATTTGGGTGAAGACAACATGAAGAAAGGCATTCGAATTCGAACCTCTTCATACATTAGGCATCACGCTCATCCTTCCTTAAGTGGCGCCAAGATGAATGGTAACTATATTAATTCAATGATGGCCCTTAAAGAGGCTCAAGATCATGGCTTTGATGAAGCCTTAATGCTTGATGTTGATGGCTTTGTTTCTGAAGGTAGCGGTGAAAATATTTTTGTAATTAAAGATGAGGTTCTCTATACACCCCATTTAACTTCTGCTTTACCAGGAATAACTCGAGATACTATTTTTACTTTAGCAAAATCTTTAGGTTATAAAATTACTGAAAAGAAAATTTCTTGTGATGACATCTATAAAGCTGATGAAGCATTCTTTACGGGGACCGCTGCAGAGGTAACACCGATAAGAGATTTAGATGGGAATCAAATAGGTATAGGGTCACGCGGGCCTATTACCGAAAAACTTCAAGCTTTATATTTTGATTGCGTTCATGGGCGTAATGAAGACTATAAACATTGGATTGAGAGTGGGAGATGTTCTTGAAGAAACCAAGCCACCCTGACTCTACTTTTGCTTTAGTTTCTAAAAGCGAAATCCCTTTCCATTGTCCACCAAAAGATGACAAGACATGGAATATGCACCCCAAAGTGTTTCTTTCGTTTTCGGAAGAAGGGAAGTCAAAATGTCCATATTGCGGCGCTAATTATCAGTTGGATAAATAAAGCTTTTTCCCTTGAAAAAATGCAACCAAAAATAAAAAATATTATCCTAGTCGGTCCAATGGGCTCTGGTAAGACAACAATTGGGCGGCGTTTATCAGAAAATTTAAGTCTTGATTTTTTTGACTCGGATCATGAAATTATTGATACAACAGGCGTAAGCATTGACCATATATTTGATGTTGAAGGTGAAAAAGGCTTTAGGGCTCGAGAGTCTGAGGTAATAAAAAAATTATGTGCTACGCCTAATATTGTTTTGGCAACTGGAGGCGGCGCAGTACTTCTTAAGGAAAACCGTGAACTGATCAAGAAAGCAGGTTCAGTAGTTTATCTTTCATCGTCTGTTGATCAAATTCTTAGAAGGACCGCAAAGTCAAAAACTCGACCGCTACTTGAAAAAAGTAAAAATCGTAGAAAAACGATTACTGACATTTTAGAAGCTAGAGATCCATTATACAAAGAGGTAGCTTCAGTCATTATTAATACTAATGGAAAAAAACTTAACGAAGTGATTGATGAAATTATTGAGACGCTATAGGCTTTATATTTTTATTTTTTGCGTAAACTTCATCAAAACTTCATTAAAATCTTTTCTTGATGCTCTAGAATATGTATTTTGTTTGTTAACTGTTTTATACAATTATAAAGGGGATAAGATGTTAAAGAGAGTTAGTCTTTCGGTTTTTTTACTGGTATCACTAAATACAAATGCAATAACCCTCAATGAATTCAGTGAAAGGTTAGTGGAAACGCACCCTTATTTTGTGCAGTTATCGCTATCTGAAAAAACAAGCCTGCTGGACCAAAAATCATCCTTAACTTACACGGACTGGAATATAAATGCCGGTGCCAGTGAATCATTCTCTGGCGGCGAAGATACTTCAACCCTATACGATGATTTGTATACTACTAAATATGAGGTTTCTGCAAATAGAAAAGTAGAAAATTCAGGCGCTAGTGTTAATTTAAAGCACTCCTTAACTCGAAGTGATAAAGACAGCAATGCCTCTCATTCCAACCTCTTGGCGATTGATTATGTGCGCCCGTTACTTCAAAATAAAGGTGGCTTAAATGATCGCCTTGCTACGGACTTGGCATCGTTAGATCTTATGGCAAAGCAAGTAAGCCTTGAAGAGCAGGCTGAGACATTTTTGGCCTCTAAGCTCTCCAAGTTTATTGATCTGGCGCTTAAACAAGAAATTGTAAAAAACCATCAAACTTCGCTTGATTTATCCAAGCAGCAGCTTGACTTGGATGAAGAGAAATATGAAAACTCGCTGATTGATAAGTCTGTTTTAATCCAGCAAAAAGATTCTTATGTTAAAGCTAAGCAGCAATTACTTCAGTCCAGTAAAGAATTGATTATTGAAAGAAGAGAGCTCGCTAACCTAATAGGCTTAAAAGAGTCTGACATGATTGTTAATCTTGATTTATTTGAGGTCCATAATTTAACTGAAATTGAACCCAGCTCTTTTGTTAAAGATTCAAGATTAATTCAAAAGTTTGACTTTGATAAAGCTAGATTTCAAAGGCAGTTAATAACTTTTGAAGATAAGACGATGCCTAGCGTTAACTTAAATTTAGGCTTGTCTTCATTGGGTGAAAATGACAAGTACTTTGGCAGTTTTGGTAATAGAGATTACTCCTGGAATGTTGGGGTTGATATCTCATATCCACTAGGCTCTAGAAAAGAGCTGATAGATGTTGAGCGCACAGAAATCAGTATTAATGATGTGGATGCTAAAAAGGAAGAAGCTGAGATTGCAAATGTTCAGCAAATTAATTATCTGCTTGCACAAGTTGACTTATTGTCCGAACTTGTTGTGCTTTATTTGGAACAGGGCTCTTTAGCTGAAGAAATGGTTATTGAGGAGCAGATCAAGTTTAGTGAGGCTCGTGGTCAAAAATCATTAGTGATTGCAGCGAAAAGAAACGCGAACCTTGCAAATCTGACTTATCTGCAAGCAGCTGGAACTTACCAAAAAATAGTTATTGATTACAAAGCAGCAATCGATCAATTGTATCAATAAAAATGATTCGCCTGTTTTTATCTTTATGCTCTATTTTGCCTCTGAAGATTAATCATATATTTGGGGCGATAATAGGTAAATTATTATATATTACTGGCTCTGAAGCAAAAAAAGTTTCAGTCCAAAATGTTGAAATTTGTTTTCCTGAGCTCAGCCTCAAAGACCAAAAGTCTCTCGTTAAAAATGCACTAATTCATACAGGTAAGAATTTAACCGAATCTGGTTTAATTTGGAATCAAAGCTTTTCTAAAAATGCGCACTATGTTCGTAACTTTAATGGCGAACATTATTTAGATAATCCAAAAAAAACTATTCTTCTGGTTCCTCATATTGGCTGCTGGGAGTTAACAGGAAGGGTCCTTGCTAATAACAGAAAAGTGACGTTTATGTATAAACCACTGAGAAGTCAAAAGCAAAATGATTATTTATTTAAACGCAGAAATAAAGGCAACCTGACTATGGCTAGCGCAGACAAGCCTGGAATCTTAATGATGCAACGTGCATTAAAGAATAATGAACTTATTGGGATGCTGCCTGATCAAGATCCTGGAGAAGAAGGAGGCATTATGTCTCCTTTTTTTAATAAAGAGGCTAACACAATGACCCTGCTTGCTAAAATTGCCAATAAGAATGATTGTCAAATATTAATGTTTTGGGCCAAAAGACTCCCTAAAGGTAGGGGTTATGAGCTTAATATCGAGCCAGTTGATCTTAATCTAAATGGTGACACTTTAGAAGATCATGTTGTTTCCATGAATCGCTGTATTGAGGATTTAATTAGAAAGATGCCAGAGCAGTATATGTGGAGTTATAAGCGATTTAAATCAACGCATTCATACGGCTAATTATCTCAATCTAACTAATTGCTATTTCATTGTTAAAAAATCTTGTGATTATCAATAATGGTATAATTCCTCTATGAGAATTTTTGAAGACGTAAGAAGCGTATTTGATCGCGATCCAGCGGCAAGAAACGTATTTGAAATACTTACCTGTTATTCAGGGGTTCAGGCTGTAATTATTTATCGCTTAACCCATTTATTATGGGGTTATAAGCTCTTCTGGCTTGCGCGTTTTATTTCTACTTTTGCGCGCTGGTTTACTGGCATCGAAATCCATCCTGGCGCTGTCATTGGGAGGCGCTTTTTTATTGACCACGGCATGGGCGTTGTTATTGGAGAGACTGCTGAGATTGGAGATGACTGCATGATGTACCACGGTGTGACGCTTGGCGGAACTTCTTGGGATAAAGAGAAGCGCCACCCGACATTAAAGGACGGCGTAGTTATTGGTGCGGGTGCAAAAATTTTAGGTCCAATTACGCTGGGGTTCAATGTTCGTGTTGGTTCAAACTCGGTCGTAGTTAGGTCAGTTGATGACAATGATACTGTGGTTGGTATTCCGGGACGCGTCGTTGTAAAGAAGGCAAGTGAGAGCGATACGTTTGACTCTTATGCTGCAAGCTCAAGTGGCCGCTCTAATGACCCTACTATTCAAGCTGTCGATTCTATTATTGAGCGATTGGCTGAAATTGACAAGAAAATAGCCAATTTGCCTGCTGATTCAAAGCCCCTAAAAGAAGACTCATAAGCTGTTGAAAATAAGTAATTGTTGAGTGAATTTAATACTTGACTAATCTACTTGGTTACTAGTATAATTTCCCTGAATTTTTAATAAACTAATAATGCTATGCAACTAACCACTAAAGGAAGATACGCAGTAACTGCAATGCTTGATCTTGCATCTAATGAGTCGGCTAAACCTGTCACACTAGATATGATTTCTCAAAGGCAAAATATCTCACTTTCTTACTTAGAGCAGCTTTTTGCTAAGCTAAGAAAAGCATCTTTGGTTAAAAGTGTTCGAGGCCCAGGAGGCGGTTATCTTTTAAATGTTAACGCTGTGGACGTTACTCTTACACAAATTATTGAAGCTGTTGATGAGAACATAGATTTACGTCGCTGTCACGGCTCAAAAGACTGTTTAAGGGGTAAGCAGTGTTTGTCGCATCACTTGTGGTGTGAGGTAAGTGACCAAATAAGAGGGTTTCTGAGTACCAGAAATCTTCAACAGGTCATAGATGATTACAAGATCAATCAAGATATACAATTACATTAATAATTAAGGAATATAAATAATGCTAACTCCAACTTATATGGATTATTCATCTACTACTCCAGTAGATGCGCGTGTTGCTAAAAAAATGGCTAAATACTTAACTATGGAAGGCGACTTTGGAAATGCCGCTTCTCGCTCACATTATTATGGGTGGCAAGCTGAAAAAGCGGTTGATGAGGCGCGCTCACAAGTAGCAGATCTAGTGGGAGCTGACCCACGAGAGATTGTTTGGACTTCAGGTGCAACCGAGTCAAACAATCTAGCAATTAAAGGTATTGCGCATTTTTATGAAAAGCGTGGTAAACATATTATTACCCTAAAAACCGAACACAAAGCGGTCTTAGATACTTGCCGCCAACTAGAAAGAGAGGGCTTTGAAGTAACTTATTTAGATCCATTGCCGAATGGCTTATTGGATATGGATGTCTTTAAGAAAACAATACGAGAGGATACAATTCTAGCCTCCATTATGCATGTTAATAATGAGATTGGTGTTATCCAGGATTTACAGGCTATTGGTGATATTTGCAGAGAAAATAAAGTATTTTTTCATGTGGACGCTGCCCAATCGGTTGGTAAGTTAGAGATAGATTTAGGGTCTCTTCCCGTTGATTTAATGAGTTTTTCAGCGCACAAGATATATGGTCCAAAGGGAATGGGAGCGCTTTATGTGTCGCGCAAGCCAAGAGTCAGACTTGAGGCTCAGATGCATGGTGGCGGTCATGAGCGCGGAATGAGATCTGGCACCTTAGCCACTCATCAAATTGTTGGTATTGGTGAGGCGTTTGCAATTGCTAAAGCTGAAATGAAAGATGAAGGCATAAGAGTTCAAAAACTTCGCGACAGATTACTCGCTGGTTTTTCTGACATGGAAGAGGTTGTTGTTAACGGTGACCTAGAGCAAAGAATTTCAGGAAACTTGAATATTAGCTTTAATTATGTTGAAGGCGAATCACTAATGATGGCAATTTCTGATGTAGCGGTTTCTTCCGGCTCTGCGTGCACTTCATCAAGCCTAGAGCCATCTTATGTGCTTCGAGCTTTAGGGCTTACGGATGAACTGGCTCACAGCTCTATTCGTTTCAGTGTTGGACGATACACAACTGAAAAAGATGTCGACGATGCAATTACACTGGTTCGTGAGAAAGTTCAAAAATTAAGGGATTTGTCGCCTCTCTGGGATATGTTCAAAGATGGGGTAGATTTAAGTACGGTTGAGTGGGCTGCGCATTAAGCAGACTGAACGTTTAAATCAATAAAATAGAACGGTATAGAGTAAAATTAAAGTTAAATTCGGAGTAATTTATGGCATACGGTAAAAAAGTAATGGATCACTATGAAAACCCACGTAATGTTGGGGTTTTAGATAAGGATGCCTCTAACGTAGGGACGGGAATGGTTGGGGCGCCTGCTTGCGGTGACGTCATGAGACTGCAAATTCAAATAAACGATGAAGGCGTAATCGAAGAAGCTAAATTTAAAACCTATGGATGTGGCTCAGCAATAGCCTCATCATCTCTTTTAACAGAGTGGGTTAAAGGCAAAACGTTGGACGAAGCAGCCCAGATTAAAAATACTGAAATTGTAGAAGAGTTAGAGCTGCCCCCTGTAAAGATTCATTGTTCAGTTCTGGCTGAAGATGCAATAAAAGCAGCCATTAATGACCTTAAGAGTAAAGCTGGTTAATAATTATGGCAATAACGTTAACCGAAAAAGCAGCAGAGAGAATGAGCGATTATTTAGCGAATCGCGGTACTGGTGTCGGCGTAAGGCTCTCTGTTCAAACTACAGGCTGCTCTGGTCTTGGTTACAACATGGAGTTTGTTGACTCAGTTAATGACGATGACACCCTGTTCGATGACAAGGGCGTTAAAGTTATCGTTGACGCCAAAAGCTTAATTTATATAGATGGCACTGAGGTTGACTATCAAAAAGAAGGCCTAAACGAAGGTTTTGAGTTTAACAATCCAAATTCGAAGGCCGAATGTGGTTGTGGCGAATCCTTTACTGTTTAATTCGCTTTCGTTAGCTCCCAAGGTAAAGCCCTAATGCAAAACTATTTTGAGTTATTTGACCTTGAAACATCATTCTTTATTGATGATGATCAGCTCAAGGCGGCCTATCGAAGAGAAATATCCAGGTTTCACCCGGATAATTACGCCACAAAAAGTGAGTCTGAAAAGCTGCAGGCGCTTCAGAACACGTCGCTTTTAAATACAGCATTTACATCTCTTAAAACCCCATTAAATCGTGCAAGTTATTTACTTAAGATGCAGGGTTTAGATCCATTCGATGAGAGAGATACTGTAATGAATCATGATTTTTTGATGTCTCAGATTGACTTACGTGAAGAGCTTGAGGTAATTGAGGAGGATCGAGATAGCCTTGGCTTAGAGGACTTTTTGGAGCGAGTTGACCTTCATATTGAAGAGAATACAGACTCAATTTATAAGGCTTTTGAACTTAATAGTGATCTCATGGATATAAAAATGTATGTACGAGAACTCAAGTTTTATGATCAACTCTACAAAGAAGCTAATAAATTAATGGACGAACTGCTCTAAGGATTTAGTTTATGGCGTTATTACAAATTTCAGAGCCTGGCCAATCCACTGCGCCTCACCACCATAATTTGGCTTGCGGTATTGATTTAGGAACCACAAACTCACTAGTAGCTAGCGTAATTAGCGGTGAGACAAAACTGATTTTAGATCAAAGCGATAGGGCAATCCTTCCATCAGTCGTTTATTGTGGATCTAAGGAGCTTAGCGTTGGTCATGAAGCGCTTGATTTGGCAATAAAAGATCCAACAAACACAATCCTATCGATAAAGCGTTTTATGGGAATAGGTTATAGTGAAGCAAAAGAAATTAAAAATTTACCCTATGATTTTGAAGACCATAAAGGTAGCGTTTTATTTAAAACAGCAATTGGCAGCCTCTCGGCTATTGAAATTTCAGCAAAAATTCTCTCTACTCTTAAGAGTCGCGCCGAAGGGGCTCTTGGCGGTGAGCTAAAAGGTGCGGTAATTACGGTCCCTGCCTATTTCAATGACGCCCAGAGACAGTCTACAAAGGATTCAGCCAAGCTTGCTGGAATCAATGTCTTAAGGCTTCTTAATGAGCCAACAGCGGCTGCAATTGCCTACGGTTTGGAGTCAGGAGAAGAGGGTGTTCATGCGGTTTATGATCTAGGCGGTGGCACCTTTGATATATCAATACTAAATTTCACTAAAGGCGTTTTTGAAGTTCTTTCAACTGGCGGTGACTCAAGTCTTGGCGGTGACGATTTTGATAACTTAATTTTTGATGATTGCATCGAGTCACTAAGCCTAAAAAATTTAACTGCCTCTCAAATTCAAATAGTTAGAAAGCTTTCAAAGTCAGCAAAAGAAGAACTATCAACTAAAGAGGCTGCTGAATTTTCTATTGATGGCCAGCTCTATAAGATTACAAAGTCTCATTTTGATCATATGAGTGAGGCTCTAATTAAAAGAACATTGCTTTTAACAAAGAGGGCCTTGAGAGATGCTGACGTTAATATATCTGCCGTCAAAGAGGTTATTATGGTTGGCGGCTCAACACGAATGAGCTCAATAAGAGAGCGAGTTGGAGAGGTCTTTAATAAGCCTGTTTTGTGCACTATTAACCCGGATGAGGTCGTTGCTAAGGGCGCTGCAATTCAGGCAAACATATTGGTCGGTAATAAAAGTAGAAACGACGTATTACTGTTAGACGTTCTGCCTCTTTCTTTAGGTCTTGAGACTATGGGCGGATTGGTAGAAAAGGTGATTCATAGAAATACCACAATACCAATCACTAGGGCTCAAGAGTTTACGACCTACAAAGATGGCCAGACTGGAATGAGTATTCATGTATTTCAAGGTGAGCGCGAGCTTACAAAAGATTGTCGGTCACTTGGGCGCTTCGAATTAAAAGGAATTCCTCCGATGGTTGCCGGCCGTGCTCGTATTCTAGTTGAATTTCAAGTGGACGCAGATGGCTTGTTATCCGTGTCAGCTAAAGAGGAAACTTCTGGCGTTAAATCTGAAATAGTTATTAAGCCTTCATTTGGTCTTAGTGACTCCGATATGGAAAAGATGCTTAAAGACTCCGTTGTATTTGCCCAAGAAGACATCATCTTAAGGCAGCTTCAAGAGCGAAAGGTTGACGCAACAAGAACGATAGAGGCAATTAATTCAGCTTTAGAGGCCGATAAAATCCTTTTAGATGAAGCGATGCTTAAAAGCATACTTCAATCAAGAGAGTATCTATCATCAATAATAGAGTCTGATGATGCTGCACTCATAAAAAATGCGACCCTAGACCTTGAAAAGGTTAGCTCAAAATTTGTTGAGATGAGAATGAACAAATCAATTATGAGCGCGATGAAAGGTCATAAAATTGATGAATTTAATTAATAACTATAAACTATCACTATGCCTCAATTAATTATCCTGCCAAATGATGAATTTTGCCCTGAGGGCATTGTTATTGAAACAAATACTGGAACGAGTGTTTGCAGGGCATTGCTTGATAATGGCATTGAAATTGAGCATGCCTGTGAAATGTCTAACGCCTGCACAACATGCCATATCTACGTTCGAGAAGGTTTTGACTCAATCGAAGAGTCTGATGAGATCGAAGATGACTTACTCGATAAAGCTTGGGGGCTTGACCCTGACTCAAGGCTATCCTGTCAGGCGATTGTCTCAGAAGAGGATTTAGTTATTGAAATACCAAGGTACACGATTAATCAGGTCTCGGAAAATCACTAAACTTTAAAAAAAAGAGTCTACTTACGTTTTTAGATAAAATTAATGACGTTTTTTAGCTTGTAAGTATACGTGGGCAAAAGCGCCAATAGCACAAAGTGTTGCCTGATTGACTTTGCTACCGATGAATTTGCAACACTAACCGCTCCCGAGGAAGAGAGAATAATTAGCCTATAGCCTCTTACTCAATTGTAATCTTTGGAAAAGCACCAATTGACTCGCTTTGAAGTGACAGTGTTGCAGCAACATTCCTTGCAATTTGCTGATACATCATCGAGACCTTACTCTCCGGATCTTTAGCAACACTAGGCGTTCCTTCATCAACGTCAGTTCTGATTTCTAATTTAAGTGGAAGCGCTCCAAGAAACTTCGTATTAGAGGTGGCCGCCATACGCTCACCGCCGCCATTACCAAAAATCTCCTCAGCATGATTACAGTTTGAGCAAATATGAATCGACATGTTTTCAACGATACCTAGTATTGGAATATTTACTTTTTCAAACATCGCTAGACCTTTCTGAGCGTCAATAAGCGCGATGTCTTGAGGTGTTGTAACAATGACAGCTCCGCTCACTGGAATTTTTTGGGAAAGCGTCAGCTGAGTGTCACCCGTACCTGGCGGAAGATCGACAATCATGTAGTCCACATCCTCCCATTCTGTGTTCTTTAAAAGCTGCTCTAAAGCCTGAGTTACCATCGGGCCGCGCCAAACCATAGGAGAGGCTTCTTCCACTAAAAACCCTATAGACATTGCCTGAATTCCATGCGCCAGAACCGGCTTCATATTACCTTCTTTAGACTCTTCGGGCCTAAGATCTTTAACGCCTAGCATGCGCGGCTGAGAGGGACCATAAATGTCCGCGTCTAGGAGCGCAATGTTTGCACCTTCGGACTGAAGAGAGAGCGCAATGTTGACAGCAGTCGTTGACTTGCCAACGCCGCCCTTGCCTGAGGCAACAGCAATAATATTTTTAACGCCAGGCAGCGCAGGTACTCCACCTTGTACCGCGTAAGCCGCTATTTTTGACTTGATAGAAATATTGGAGTAATTAACGCCTTCCTTTGAGAGGGCTTCTTCGACTGAGCCTTTAAGGTCTTCATGGTAGTTAATCGCAGGATATTTAAGCAGCAATTCGACGTTCACTATCTCATCGTCAATAGATATATTTTTAACGTTACCAGATGAAACAAGGTCTAAGCCTGTATGAACATCGATAACAGTGCTAAGAATTTTTTGTATTGAGTCTTCGGTTAAATTTGTCAATTTGGTGACCTCAGTCGGTAAAATAGCGCTATTTTATCGTACAACTATCTTAGAAATCCTTAATAATATTGGGATTATTGATAACAAATTATGACCAAACGTAGAATACTTGTTACTTCAGCTCTGCCTTATGCCAACGGTGAGATTCATTTAGGGCACTTGCTTGAATACATTCAGACAGATATCTGGGTTCGGTTTCAAAAAATGCAGGGTAATGAGTGTCATTATGTGTGCGCAGACGATGCCCACGGAACCCCAATCATGCTCAAGGCTGACGAGATGGGGGTTGATCCTGAAGAGCTAATTGCAGGCGTTAGTGAGCGTCATCAGGCAGACTTCAGTGACTTTAATGTTGACTTCAGTCAGTTCCACTCGACGCACTCTGAGGAGAACCGTCATTACTCAGAGCTGATCTATTCTCGCCTTAAAGATTCAGGCTATATTAAGACCCGCGTTATATCCCAGGCCTATGACCCTGAAAAAGAGATGTTTCTGCCAGACCGCTTCATTAAAGGCGAATGCCCTAAGTGTGGTGCTGAGGATCAATACGGTGATAACTGTGAGGCATGCGGCGCAACTTATTCAACAACAGAGCTTAAGAATGCAAGGTCGGTTGTCTCAGGCGCGGTCCCAATTGAAAAAGAGTCTGAGCACTACTTCTTTGACCTTCCTCAGTTCGAGCAGCAATTAAAGGAGTGGACAAACGCCGGACACCTCCAAGACGAGGTCAGCAATAAATTAGCCGAGTGGTTTGAGCAAGGCCTTCAGCAGTGGGATATTTCTAGAGACAAGCCTTACTTTGGCTTTCAAATTCCAGGAACTGAGGA
>JACNFO010000005.1 GCA_014384565.1 Candidatus Pseudothioglobus aerophilus | reverse complement strand
CCAAGGGTTGCTTTTCTCTTTGATAAGCCTAGTTCGAATAATTCTTTGTCCATTATTTACTCCGTTAATTTTTTAAAGATTATTTATCTCATTATAAAAGGATTGCTCATTGGTTCAGAAGAGGTATTAATCCAGGTTGTTTTAGTTCTAGTGTATTCATGAATAGCATCTATGCCAGCCTCTCTGCTACCACCACTTTGCTTCACTCCACCAAAAGGAGCAATAGGTGATATTGCTCGATAAGTATTAATCCAAACAATCCCAGACTGTATTTTTTCACTAACGCGATGAGCTCTTGCTAGGTTTTCAGTAAATACTCCTGCACCAAGACCATAAGCAGAGTCATTTGCCATCCTTATGGCTTCTTCCTCAGTGTCAAATGCAATGACACTTATTACTGGTGCAAATAGTTCTGTTTTAACGCAATCAAATTCCTGATTAGGACAATCAAGTAGAGTAGGCTCAAAGTACCATCCTTCTTTTTTATGACTTGGCTTGTTCCCTCCAAAAATAAGGCTAGCTCCTTGCTTAATAGACTGTTTAACAACGCTTAGCGCTCTTTCGACCTGATGTTTTGTGGCAAGAGGACCAACCTGTGTATCACTATCTAAGGGGTCACCAACTATAATATTTTTTGCGCGCTCTTTAATCTTGTCAACTATTTTAGAGTGTATTGATCTTTGAATAAAAACGCGCGAGCCAGCAACACAGCTTTGCCCAGAAGCTCCAAAGTTTCCTGCAATAATGCCATTTACTGCCCCATCAATATTGCAGTCTTCAAATATTAGCATGGGTGATTTACCACCAAGCTCAAGACTTACATGAGCAAAGTTTTCAGCACTATTCCTAACAATATGTCTCGCAACTTCAGTGCCTCCAGTAAAAGCAATTCTCGCAACTTTTGGATGCGTAGTTAATACACGCCCACAGGGCTCTGCAAAGCCAGTTATGATATTTATAACTCCAGGAGGAAAGCCACTTTTTTCAACCAATTCAGCAAATTTAAATAATGCAGCTGGGGCCTGCTCCGACGCTTTTACTACTAGTGTATTTCCAGCAGCTAAAGCAGGAGCTATTTTCGTTGCTGAAAGGAAAAGTTGAGCATTCCAAGGAACAATAGCAACAACAACCCCAATAGGTTCACGGGTTGTAAAAACACGCATATCAGGCTTGTCAATAGGAAGAACTTCTCCCTGTATTTTGTCTGCTAGGCCCGCATAGTAATAGTAGTAGTCAGAAACATAGCTGGATTGAGCGCGAGTTTCAACCGCTAACTTTCCACTATCCCTAGTCTCGAGATCACCTAATTCGCTAGCATGTTCAGAGATTAAATCACCAAGCCTATGAATTAACTTACCTCTTTGAGTGGGGGTAAGGCTTGACCAGGCACCATCATAGAGTGCTTTATGTGCAGACTCTATAGCAAAGTTAGACTCATCTTCTGTCGCAGATGGAAAGGTTGCCCATGGCATACCATTTGCAGGATTAAGAGTCTCAAAGCGCTCTGATCCAGAACTAAACTTACCATTAATGTAATGTTTAAAGTGCTCCATGTCCCATCCTCTTTAAGTAAATTCAGGCATCACTTTTTCAATAAAAAGCTCTAAAGATTTCTTTTTCTTTTCAAAGCTCATGCTACTATCAATCCAGTAACTATATTCGTCAAAACCAAGATTCTCGCAAAACTTAATACGCTCAATAACTTTATCAGGAGTTCCTATAATACTATTTTGACGCATTTTTTCAGGTGAGTACATTTCAATCTTAGACATTTCTTCTTCCGTAAGTTTCTCAATAAGCCCTTGATTAATAGGTCTTTCATTTTTAAACCATGCACCAAAATAACAGTAGAATCTAGATATATCTTTAGAGCCTTGAACAACTTCTTCTTCACTCTCACCCACAAATGTATGGCGTAATACCATTATTTTTGGACGCTCTATATCTTTAAATTTCTCACAGGAGTTATTGAATTTTTCCATCAATGAGACAACCTCATCATCACCAAGCCATAGAGGAGTTACTTGAACATTGCAGCCCTGCTGAACTGCAAAGTCATGAGAATGTTGATCCCTTGCTGCAATCCAAATGGGCGGGTGAGGGGATTGAAGGGGTTTTGGTGAGCTAGTAGTTTTTGGGAAGGACCAGTGTTCTCCTTCACCTGTGTAGTCACCTCTCCACAAGCCCTTAATTGCTGGGACAATCTCTCTCATAGCGCTTCCAGCTGAAAAAGGATCTATACCATCTGCAAGGCGGTCATACTCAAAAGAGTAAGCTCCTCGAGCTATACCAATTTCAAGTCGACCACCTGAAATAATATCGGTCATTGCCGCTTCTTCAGCAAGTTTTATTGGGTGCCAAAAAGGAGCAATAATTGTTCCAGTTCCAAGCCTAACATTCTTTGTTTTGTTGGCTAAATCAGCTAGATTTACAAATGGATTTGGAGCAATAGTGAAGTTCATGCCGTGATGTTCACCAGTCCATATTGTTTTGAAACCTGACCTATCAGCTATTTGACATAACTCGACATACTCCTCATACAAGCGCTTTTGCGACTGCTCCTCATCTATTCTTTCCATTTGTATAAATAAAGAAAAATTCATATTAATAGCTCCTACACATTTTGATTAGTTTTACTTATAGCCTCTACATTGCCTTCACTTTCCTTACCCACAAATACTCCGAAAGCATTTAAATCTCTTTCTGCAATATAGCGTTTAAGCATTATTCTACTTGCATCATCAGCTAGAAGTTCAAACGGTATTGAATCAAATTCATAGAATTGTCCAGTAGTTATAGATGAGCCATCTTCGACTTTTGTGCGGTAATATATAAGACTAGTTTTATCATCATTATTTTCAAATACTGAAAATAGATAGTGTTCATTAATATGTATTTTTTGCTTTTGGAGACTTCCAAGAAGACTTTCTTCGTCAGAAGTTGAACCCAGTCTTGAAGCATTTGGGAAATAAAGCATTCCAGTTGTTTGATCTGTAAGAAGAAATATTTTTTTTCGCCATTCAATTAACGCCCCAACAATTATTTTTGTGTTTTTATTTTCCATTGCAAGGAGCATTTTTTGTTCAAGTCCGAGATTAACATAATTTCCTCGTAAATAAACCAGTGGGGTTTGTGGATTGTATCCAAACTCCCTTACCTTACCAATAAGAATAAGGTGGTCACCACCCTCTATAATATTATCCGTATCACAATCAAACCAGGCAACTGAGTCAGATATGATAGGGCTTCCTGTAGTTTTTGATTTCCAAGAAATATTTTTAAAGCGATCAGTTTCAGGGCTTGCAAAAGTGGTTGATATATGTTGCTGACTTTCAGAGAGAACACTAACTGCAAAACTTCCACCTTTAGAAAACGACTCTATGTTGAAAGACTCCTTGTCAATACATATCAATATTAATTGAGGCTCTAACGACACTGAAGTGAAAGAGTTCGCAGTAAATCCTACTGGACTTCCATCTTTATCTTTGGCTGTAACCACAGTTACCCCTGTTGGAAAAGAGCCAAGTGCTTGTCTTAGATCCCGTGTTTCTTCTGTTTTCATGTAGTAGTATTGGTAGTGTTATTAAGAAAATGTTCTATTATTGGGTTAACTTTTTTTGCCGATATATATGCCATCATATGCGCCTCACTTTCAATGGACTCACTCCAGCTATTTGGAGTTTCTTGAGCCATTTGTTCAGACATTAGCGAAGTAGAATTAGGGTCTTCACTCCCGGTTAAGTATAAAACAGGTGGTTGTAAGTTTGAAAGATTATTTACAAAAACTCGATCAGATGTAGCAAATAAATAGTAAGCTTCTGCGTAAGCTTTTGGCGAGGTATTGTTAAGCCAGCTTCGAACATTATTAATCTTCAGTAAATCATCAGGGCTGGTTTTGTTTTTAAACCACCTTTCAAGTGTTTGACTAATATTAGTTATTTGTTGAGATTTAAAGACATCTTTAGCCCTCATAATTACATCATCTTGGGCTTTTTTAGTTCTCTTAAAGACAATATTTATAGGAATGAGTGTGTCAACTTTTCTAGGATATTTTAATGCGAATGCAACCGCAATAATTGCCCCCATTGAGTGTCCAATTAATGAAAAGTTTGTAACTCCAATCTCATTAACAAGATTGTATAGTTGAGTTACATAGTCTTCTAGGGTGAGTTTGTCCTTTTTGAGCACGCTTTTTCCATGACCTAAAAAGTCATAAGTTATTACGCGATAATCTTTTGAAAAATGTTCAACTTGAGGCTGCCATATTTCTCCACACATTCCAACACCATGTATAAAGATCAATGTAGCAGGTTCGTCTCCAAAGATTTTGTAGGCTGTACCATCTTTATCAAAAAGAGAGGGGATATCTGAATAATTGCTTAATTCAAGGTCTTTCACAAGCCAGTCCATTTATAAATGTTTGTAAAATATACTTACAGGGCACACACCTTTTTCTCTCACTGCCTGCCGACTTGAGTAATAAGAAATATAGAGTATTAAATGTTATGTGTCAAGGGACAAAAATATGCGATTTTTTTAAGAATATGGCTTATTATCTAAAAAAA
>JACNFO010000027.1:31923-79577 GCA_014384565.1 Candidatus Pseudothioglobus aerophilus | reverse complement strand
CTAGATGATTCACTTACACTTAAGGCTTCTGTTGCATTCTAAATTCGTTTAGATTGAACGGTTGACTTAGGAATAAGTTAATATTCGAAAAACCCAGGGCTTGCTCTGGGTTTTTTTATGTTTAAATAAAAATAAACTCAGAGAAAATAGATAAACTATATCTATTCAAATATCTAAATAAGTTATGTTTTTTCATCTTAAAAATCGTGCTCTTCTGAGGGTCTCTGGCTCAGACGCTGAAACCTTCCTCCAGGGCCAGCTCAGCAATGATATTAGTAAGCTCGACGCATTAAGTGTGCAGCTGAATGCCTATTGCCAGCATCAGGGGAAGATCCTAGCGTTGTTCTGGGTAACAAAAAATGAGGATAGTTTCTTGCTGTCATTTCCATCAGACTTGCTCGAGGTAATAAAGCCAAGGCTGCAGATGTTTGTCATAATGTCTGATGTTGTTATTGAGGACGTAACGAAAGAGCATATCCAGATTGGCTCTATTGATGAGACTCATCAAAAGGCATTGGTTATTAATGATAAATTATCACTAATAATTACTGATAAAAAAGACATCAATCAATTTAATATCGAGCCAATAGGGCATTGGGGTATGGCATGTATTGATTCGGCCCTCCCTGAAATCTTTCTAATGACTAGTGAAAAATTGGTACCGCAGATGCTCAACTTGGATATCGATGAGTTTGGCGTTAATTTTTCAAAGGGCTGCTATCCAGGACAGGAGGTGGTTGCGAGGCTTCATTACCTGGGCTCAGCAAAGCGCCGTCTTTTTGCCTTTGAGTTAGGCTCTGAATTAAATGTTGGTGATTCTCTTTACTGCGCCTCTTCAAAGTCTGCAAAAGCTAGAGGTGCTCGTTATAAATCAAGCGGAATAGTTATATTTAGGATAAAATATAATTCGAAATTTTATTGCTTAGCTACCCTAGAGGTAGAGCTTAAAGATGAAGCAGTAACTCTTAATAATGAACAAGGCCCACTTCTAAAAAGAATACAAAAATGAATAAAATATTACTGATAATACTTGGTTTAATTCCAAGCCTAACTCTCGCCTCAACGGACGCTGTAAATCTTGATCTAACGAGTCACTGGGCTGGCTATCTTGCCGTAACGCTATTTGTTATTGCTTATGCCTTCGTGATGCTTGAGGAGTTCACACACTTTCGTAAGTCAAAGCCAGTTATTTTGGTTGCTGGATTAATATGGGGAATTATAGGCTGGGTGTATGCCTCCAATGGAATACCGCACGCCGCAGAGGCAGCCCTAAGGCATAATTTTTTGGAGTACGCCGAGCTATTCCTTTTTCTATTAGTAGCAATGACTTATATTGAGGCGATGCGTGAACGCTTTGTTTTCGAGAAATTGAAGGTCTATCTTATATCAAAAGGGTTCAGTTATAGGCAGCTATTCTGGCTGACAGGATTTATAGCGTTCTTTATGTCGCCTATTGCTGATAATCTTACTACAGCTCTTGTCATGGGCGCAGTGGTGTTGGCAGTTGGCGCTGGGAATGCAAAGTTTATTTCGGTGGCGTTTGTGAATATCGTTGTTGCTGCTAATGCTGGCGGCGCGTTTAGTCCGTTTGGCGATATTACGACGCTCATGGTCTGGCAGAAAGGCCTGGTTGACTTCCAGCAGTTCTTTGTCTTATTCTTTCCATCTCTGGTTAATTTTCTTATACCCGCTGTGATCATGCACTTTGCAATTAAAAATGAGAAGCCAGAGGTTGTAGATGAAGTGGTTGTTATTAAGGATGGCGGCATTGTGATCACCTTTATGTTTTTGTTGACGATTGCAACAGCGGTAAGTTTTCATAATTTCCTGCATCTCCCACCTGCGATGGGAATGATGACAGGACTTGGATACCTTATGGTAGTGGGCTACTTTGTTAAGGTTAGGCATAACTCGAATGACCCAATTTCAGAGAGGTTTGATGTATTTAGAAAGGTCTCTAGGGCAGAGTGGGATACGCTACTGTTCTTTTTTGGCGTTATTGTAAGTGTTGGTGGTTTAGGCTTTATGGGTTACCTAGCATTAGTTTCTGAGGCGATGTATGTTCAGTTGGGCGCTACCTACGCGAATGTTTTAGTAGGCATCCTTTCTGCCATCGTTGATAACATTCCAGTAATGTTTGCAGTCTTAACGATGACGCCCGACATGTCTCTGGGTCAGTGGCTCTTGGTAACGCTCACTGCAGGCGTTGGAGGAAGTATGCTTTCTATCGGATCGGCGGCGGGTGTTGCGTTGATGGGGCAATCACAAGGACACTATACGTTCGTCTCACACCTTAAGTGGATATGGGCTATTGCTCTAGGCTATGTGGCAAGTATTTTCATGCACTTATGGATCAACGCAGCCCTCTTTGATGTCCCAATCTAGCCTCTTTATTGATATAGGTAACTCTGCTGTTAAGTGGCGTACATGTGACTCTGAGGTTTTTACTGAGGGCGTAGATCTTTTTTCATTAGAGTTATTGCCCAAAGTGGACTCAGTTTGGGTGAGCACCGTTGCGCATCCAAATATCGTGCAAGCCATAAAAACTCAATTTTCTAACGTTAAGTTAGTAGAGCCGTTAAAGCAATATGGAGGATTAACCCTGTCCTATGATGATCCATCTAAGCTTGGTGTGGATCGGTTTCTTGCGATGCTGGCGGCTCTTGAGCGCTACCCAAATTCACCCTTACTAGTAATTGACGCTGGAAGCGCAGTTACCTTTGACGTTATTGACGCTAAAGGAATGCACCAAGGCGGACTAATAATGCCTGGTCTTAAGGCATTAAGAGAAAGCTTTGCTAAGTTTTCAACAAATGATTTATCGATAAACACTGCTGAGCTGAAAAATAGTACTGAGGGGGCGTGGCAAAGCGGGACTCATGCAATGCTTGTGTCAGCTGTTAATTCTCAAATACATAATTTTGAATTAAAATACCCAGGCGGCGTTATAACTATCTGTGGCGGCATTGTCAAAGAGATAATTAAAGAGCTTCCTGTATCGGTTAAATCCTTTGATAATTTGGTTTTGGATGGCCTGGAAAGCTATAGCCAATCTATGGGATAATTGAGACATTAACATTTAAGCCTTCTATTAAGCACTATGAAAGATCATCGAGTATTATCTGGAATGCGGCCCACAGGCCAATTACACCTTGGCCACTATCATGGGGTCCTAAAAAATTGGATCCAACTTCAAAATGAGTATGACTCTTACTACTTTGTTGCTGATTGGCATGCCTTTACAACGCACTATTCTGACAGGATTAATCTAGAAGAAAATGTTTCGGATATGGTTGTTGACTGGCTGGCAACTGGTCTTAATCCTAATACTTCTACAATTTTTGTTCAATCTAAAGTGCCCGAGCATGCAGAGCTTCATTTACTGCTCTCAATGACAACCCCTCTTAGCTGGTTAGAAAGGGTGCCATCTTATAAAGACCAGCAAGAAAAACTTAAGACTAAGGATCTATCGACCTATGGTTTTTTGGGCTATCCTCTATTACAAAGTGCCGACATATTAATTTATAAAGCTGGCCTGGTTCCGGTTGGTGAAGATCAGGTCGCGCACGTTGAATTTACCCGAGAAGTTGCAAGACGCTTTAATTTCATTTATGGTCGCGAAGCTGATTTTGAAGAGAAAGCCGAGGCCGCTGTGACTAAGATGGGTAAAAAACAATCAAAACTCTATAGAGCATTAAGAAAGTCTTATCAAGAGACGGGTGATGATGAGTCTTTGGTTAAGGCAAAAGCTTTACTTGGTGAGCAGCAAAATATTACTCTTGGTGATAGAGAAAGGCTTTTAGGATATGCAGAAGGCTTAGGGAAGATAATTTTAACCGAGCCTGAGGCACTTTTAACCAAAGCATCTAAAATGCCTGGCCTGGATGGACAGAAGATGTCAAAATCTTATAATAATATGATTTCCTTGAGAGAGGAGCCTGAAGCCGTCAAGCAAAAAATTAATAGAATGCCGACAGACCCTGCTCGCGTTAAATTAACTGACCCGGGCGATCCAAAAAAATGCCCAGTATCGCAGTTACATCAAATATATTCATCAGTTGATACCCTCAAGTGGGTAAATGAAGGATGCACAAAAGCTAAAATAGGCTGCATTGAATGTAAGATGCCTGTGATAGAGGCAATTAACGCTGAGTTAGAGCCTATCCAAGAGAATATAGCGAAGTATCAATCCAATCCAAACCTTATACAAGAAATCATCTTTGAGGGCTCAGAGAGTGCAAGGGCAGTTGCGCGAAGCACAATGGAAGAGGTTCGAGATGCGATGGGCATAACCTACTAAAAAGAGATAAAACTAAATGTCTGAAAGACTACAAAAACTTATTGCCAATGCTGGCTATGGATCAAGACGCTGGGCGGAAAGGCTTATAGAGCAGGGTAGAATCTCTGTCAATAACAAAGAAGCGACGCTTGGCGATAAGGCAACAATCGCCGACAAGGTAACAATTGATGGAAGGTTGATAGACCTAAAGCGTTACTCAGAAGAAGAGACTAAGGTGTTGATGCTCAACAAGCAAGCAGGCGTTATTTGTTCAAACAAAGATGAAGAGGGCCGTAAAAGTGTATTTGACTTCCTGCCCGAAAATACGCGTTGGGTTATGGTGGGTCGACTAGACCTTAATACATCTGGGTTATTACTATTTACTAATAATGGAGATCTAGCAAACAAGCTAATGCATCCGAGCTCTGAAATAGATAGGGAATATGCAGTGCGCGTCTTAGGAAGGGTAAGTGACGAGGACATAAAACAATTAATCAGCGGAATAGAGCTTGATGATGGGTTTGCTAAATTTCACAAAGTAACCCTTGGTGGTGGCGATGGTGCAAATCGATGGTATCACGTCGTTGTAAGGGAAGGCAGGAAAAGGGAAGTCAGAAGGCTTTGGGAGGCCTTAGATTTTAAAGTTTCAAGGCTTATTAGAACAAGATTTAGTGACATTCGGATGCCAGATAACTTGCGCGCAAATCAATCTGAACTTCTCAAACCCAAACAAGTCCAAGCGTTACTTAATGCAGTTAAATTGAAAGGCTAATTTAATGTTTTTTTATACGCTTTAATTTACTTTTCAAAAGCATTATCAATCTTGTTAAACC
Source organism: Candidatus Pseudothioglobus aerophilus (assembly GCA_014384565.1). GTDB lineage: Bacteria > Pseudomonadota > Gammaproteobacteria > PS1 > Pseudothioglobaceae > Pseudothioglobus > Pseudothioglobus aerophilus. The sequence continues at coordinate 74,465 of JACNFO010000027.1, read as the reverse complement.
ATATGTGTCAAGTATAATGGCGTTTTTATATAGAAAAAATTAACGCCTTAATGTCTGACTATAAAAACACCTTAAATTTACCTGCAACTGATTTTCCGATGAAAGCCAATTTAGCAAATCGCGAAGGTGGTTTCCTAAAAACATGGCAGGATCAGGATTTATACCAACAAATTCGTCACAAGTTTAAAGGCAAGCCATTATTTGTGCTTCATGACGGCCCACCCTATGCGAATGGAGATATTCATATTGGTCACGCAGTAAATAAAGTGCTAAAAGATGTTATTGTCAAAAGCAAAACCTTGTCAGGTTTTGACGCTCCGTACGTTCCAGGTTGGGATTGTCATGGACTCCCTATTGAGCACATGGTGGAAAAAAAGAAGGGAAAGGTTGGTCATAAAATAAATGCTGATGAGTTTCGAGCTGCATGTAGGGTCTATGCAGATCAACAGATTGAAAAACAAAAGGTTGATTTTAAGCGTTTAGGGATTCTTGGAGACTGGGACAACCCATATCTAACTAAGAACTTTAAGTATGAGGCTGATATTGTCCGCTCACTTGGGAAAATTGTTAAAAATGGACACATTGCTAAGGGTTTTAAGCCAGTACATTGGTGCACAGAATGCTCTTCAGCGCTTGCAGAAGCTGAGGTTGAGTATAAAGACAAAGGTTCTGATACGGTAGATGTGGCTTTTAAGGTTGTCGGTGATTTTTTTGATCTAGATAAGCCTATTTCTATGGTTATTTGGACAACAACGCCTTGGACTTTACCTGCAAATGAAGCGGTTGCTCTTAATCCTGAGTTGGACTATGTTTTAGTTGATGTAGGGGAGCAATACTTTATTCTTGCTGAAGATTTACTTGAGTCTGCTCTTGAAAGGTTTGGCCTAAAGTCAAAGAATAAGATAGATAAAGTTTATAAAGGCTCTGACCTTGAAGGCATAATGCTTCAACACCCATTCTATGATAAGCAGGTGCCAATTATCTTAGGTGAACATGTAACAACAGAGGCTGGTACTGGTGCAGTTCACACGGCTCCTGCGCATGGCCAAGATGATTACATAGTCGGCCTTAAATATAACTTACCCGTAGAGTGCCCTGTTGATGGCAGGGGCGTTTTCATAGAGGCAACTGAAGGCGTTGCTGGAGAGTTTATCTTTAAAGCTAACAGCACTATTATTTCCCTACTTAAAAATAAAGGCACTTTAGTCAAACATGAACCCATTACGCACTCTTATCCTCATTGCTGGAGACATAAGACGCCTGTAATATTTCGTGCGACACCTCAGTGGTTTGTCTCAATGACTCAAAAGAAATTAAGAGATAAAGTCAATGAAGAGATTCTAAATGTTAAATGGATCCCTGATTGGGGTCAGAAACGTATTGAATTAATGGTTGGAAATAGACCTGACTGGTGCATTTCACGCCAAAGGTATTGGGGAACTCCAATTACTTTATTTGTTAATAAAAATTCTGGAGAGTTACATCCTGAGACAGAATCACTATTTGAAGTTGTCGCTAAAAAAATTGAACTTGAGGGTATAGAGGCCTGGTTTAAACTTAAAGTTGAAGATATTTTAGGTGATGAAGCGTCTGATTACGAAAAAACTACCGATACATTGGACGTTTGGTTTGACTCTGGTGTGAGTCATTATGCAGTATTGAAGGCAAGTGATTATTTAAGTGATGTCGCTGATATGTATCTAGAGGGCTCTGATCAGCATCGAGGATGGTTTCAATCATCTCTGTTAACTTCATGCGCAATTAATGGCAGGGCGCCTTATAAGCAGGTTCTTACTCATGGCTTTACTGTGGATCAAAATGGTCATAAAATGAGTAAATCGGTTGGTAATGTAGTTCCCCCTCAAAAAGTTGTTAACTCGCTTGGCGCAGATATTTTAAGACTCTGGATTGGAAGTACTGATTATTCTGGTGAAATGACGGTGTCTGATGAGATTCTTAATAGAAGTGCTGATAGTTATCGCAGGATTCGAAATACAATGCGCTTTATGTTGGCAAACATGGAAGGCTTTGATCCAAGTAAAGATCTTGTAGATATAGATCATATGCTCGTTTTAGATAAGTGGATTGTTTCTAAGACTGCTGAATTACAAAAAAATGTTATTAGTGAATATGATGAGTACAATTTTCACTTTGCAATGAAGGCAATATTAAATTTTTGTACCAATGATCTAGGCGGTTTTTATTTAGATATTATTAAAGATAGACAATATACTACTCAATCTGATTCTTTAGCGAGACGCTCTGCTCAGAGTGCACTATTTCATATTTCCCATGCCATGGTTCGTTGGTTAGCTCCTATCTTGACGTTTACCGCCGAAGAGATATGGCAATTTTTACCAGGCGCTTCAAACGAAAGTATTTTTTTACAGACCTGGTATGAAGGGCTGGAAGCTAAATTCAATAATCATTCAATTGATGTTTCTAGAGACATCAATGCCCATCTAAGAAAAGAACTTGAAGAGATGAGGCGCGCTAAAACTATTGGTTCATCACTCGATGCTGAGGTTGATATTTACTGTGAAGATGAAAATTATCAGGCTCTGTTAGAACTAAAAGATGAATTAAGGTTTTTGTTTATTACTTCAGATGCAAAAGTTCATCAGCTGAAGGATAAGCCAGCAAATGCTATAAATATTGATAATTCACTGGCAATCATAGTTAGAAAAAGTGAGTATGAAAAATGCGTTCGATGTTGGCATCATAGGCCTGAAATAGGTCAAAATAAATTGCATAAAGACCTATGTAGTCGCTGCATAGAAAATGTTACAGGTGACGGAGAAACTAGGATATTTGCTTAATGACGAATGATCAAACAATTCTAAATGTAGAGCTTGGCGATAAGTCATATCCAATCTATATTGGATGTGACCTATTGTCTCAAAAATCTTTTTTTGAAGACCATATAAGCGGTCAACAAGTTATGGTCGTCTCTAACACAACGGTTGCCCCATTGTATTTAGATAGAGTGACTAAGTCATTAGATAACTTTACTGTTAAGGTTGTTATATTGCCTGATGGCGAGCAATATAAAACACTTGAAACTACAAATCTTATATTTGATGCACTTCTACAAGCAAAGTTTGATCGGAGTGCGACTTTGATTGCTCTTGGCGGCGGCGTGGTTGGTGATATAACCGGTTTTGCTGCAGCGTCATACCAGCGTGGTATTAATTTTATCCAGGTTCCAACGACTCTTCTGTCTCAAGTAGATTCTAGTGTAGGCGGTAAAACGGGTGTTAATCATGAGTTAGGTAAAAATATGATTGGTGCATTCTATCAGCCGCAAGCAGTTATCATTGATGTTGACACCCTAAGTACATTGAATGATCGTGAATACTCAGCAGGAATGGCTGAGGTTATAAAATATGGATTACTGGGTAATATTGATTTTTTATCGCATCTTGAAGCCAATATGGATTCAATTATGAAGCGTGATAATAGTTTGATTATTGATTTAATTTATCGCTCGTGTAAAGATAAGTCGATCATCGTTTCTCAGGATGAATTTGAGCGCGGCAAGAGAGCGTTATTAAATTTTGGGCATACTTTTGGGCACGCTATAGAGAATACTTTTGGATATGGGGTTTACTTGCATGGGGAGGCTGTTTCTATTGGCATGTGTATGGCTTCAATGCTATCGCAGTTTGAAGGAGAATTGTCCCAAACTGACTTTGAGCGAATTCAGAGTATTCTTAGTAAGGCTAATTTACCAATTAGCATAAACAAGGGAGTTAAGAGTGAAAGCTTAATTCAGGCAATGTCAGTCGATAAAAAGGCAGTTGATGGTAGTTTGCGTCTTGTGCTTTTAAATAGTGTAGGAAGCTCTTTTGTTACTGGATCGTATTCACAAGAAAACTTTCAAAAAGTTATATCAAATTTTTGTTATTAAATATTAATTAAACATGTCATTAGATAAAAAACAAGTTAAAGAGATTGCCTATTTAGCGAGACTAAGTATTGAAGATGAAGAGTTAGAGCAAAGTACGTCAGAATTAAATAATATACTTAGCTTGATGGATGATCTTAATGAAATAGATACTGGCGATGTTGAGCCTATGGCGCATCCACTGCATATGTCTCAGCGCTTAAGAGATGATGAAGTGACTGAAGAAAACTTAGCTGAAGAGTTTCAAGCAATTGCCCCCAAAACAGGTAAGAGTCACTTTCTTGTTCCAACGGTAATTGAATAATGATGCATAATCTATCTGTTGCTGGTCTAATCAAGGGACTTAAAAATAAAGATTTTTCATCTGTAGAGTTGACCCAACATTATCTAAATCGAATTAATAAATCTAAGCTTAATGCATTTATCTCAGTGACTGAAGATCTTGCACTCGCACAGGCAAATGCAGCAGACTTGAAAATAGCCAAAGGAGACAATACTCTTTTGACCGGAATTCCATATGCGCATAAAGATATTTTTTGCACCAAGGGCGTCAAAACCTCTGCAGGCTCTAAGATGCTTGATTCATTTATTTCTCCATACGACGCAACACTGAGTCATAAATTTAATTCAGAAAATATGGTAATGCTTGGAAAGACCAATATGGATGAGTTTGCTATGGGGTCGTCAAATGAAAATTCCTATTATGGGCCAGTAAAAAATCCTTGGAACTTAAAGAAAATCCCAGGAGGCTCTTCTGGAGGTTCTGCTGCTGCTGTTGCATCTCGTATTGCCCCATTTGCAACTGGAACTGATACTGGTGGAAGTATTCGCCAGCCTGCGAGCTTGTGCGGCATTACTGGGCTCAAGCCAACGTATGGAAGAATTTCTAGATACGGGATGATTGCTTATGCCTCGAGTCTTGATCAAGCTGGCCCAATGACCCAGACAGCTGAAGACGCAGCAATCGTTTTAAATGCTATGGCGGGCTTTGATAATAAAGATTCTACCAGCGCTCCTAAAGAGACCCCTGATTACACTAAGCAATTAACAAACTCTTTGGATGGATTAAAGATTGGACTTCCTAAAGAATTTTTTTCCAGCGGCCTAGATGAAGGGACTGAAAAAGTTGTTATGAATGCAATCAAAGAATATGAATTGATGGGCGCAAAGATTCAAGAGGTCTCACTTCCTAATTCAATGCATGCAATTCCAACTTACTATATTGTGGCCCCTTGCGAATGCTCTTCTAATTTATCTAGATTTGATGGAGTAAGGTATGGGTATCGATGTGAAGATCCTAAAGATTTGGATGATTTATATTTAAGGTCTCGCTCAGAAGGCTTTGGTAAGGAAGTTAAAAGACGAATTATGATTGGCGCTTATGCACTCTCTGCTGGTTATTATGATGCATATTATCTAAAAGCTCAAAAAGTTCGACAACTAATTAGTGAGGACTTTAAAAAAGCTTTTCAAAGTGTTGATGTCATAATGGGACCAGTTTCCCCAACACCTGCTTTTGACTTAGGCTCTGTTAAAGATCCTGTCTCGATGTATTTAGCGGATATTTATACTCTCTCAGTCAACTTAGCAGGACTCCCTGGAATGAGCATTCCTGCAGGTTTCTCAAAAGAACTACCAGTAGGTCTTCAGTTGATAGGTAATCACTGGTCTGAAGAGCTGTTGCTTAATACTGCCCATCAGTTTCAATTGAAAACTGATTGGCATACTTCCTCACCAATTGAGTTATAGGGGAGAGTTGATTATGACCTGGGAAACTGTAATTGGACTGGAAATACATACGCAATTAAAAACAAAATCAAAGATCTTTTCTGGCGCTTCTACTGAGTTTGGTGCAAAAGCAAATACCCAGGCTTGCGCTGTTGATCTAGGCTTCCCTGGTGTCTTGCCTGTTTTAAATAAAGAGGCAGTTCGAATGGCGCTTAGATTTGGCTTGGCAGTTAATGCAACTATTAATAAGCACTCTATTTTTGCGCGAAAAAATTATTTTTATCCAGATCTCCCAAAAGGCTACCAAATTTCACAGTTTGAAATTCCAATTGTTGGAAATGGAGCAATTGATATCCCACTAGACAATGGTGAAATGAAGATGGTAGGGATTACCCGCGCACATTTAGAAGAAGATGCTGGGAAATCAATCCATGATTTATATGATGATTACACAGCAATTGACCTAAATCGAGCTGGAACACCATTATTAGAAATAGTATCTGAACCTGATATGAGTAATGCTAAAGAAGCAGTTGCATATGCCAAAAAAATTCATACATTGGTTCAATATATTGATATTTGTGATGGAAATATGCAGGAAGGATCATTTAGGTGCGACGCTAATGTTTCTGTTAGAAGGGTGGGTGAGGGCTTAGGTACTAGAGCTGAAATAAAAAACATTAACTCATTTAAATTTTTAGAAAAAGCTATTAATCTCGAGGTTGAAAGACAAATAGATATTTTAGAAGATGGAGGCTCTGTAGCGCAAGAAACTAGACTTTATGATTCAATTAAAAATGAAACACGGTCGATGCGCTCAAAAGAAGAGGCCAATGATTACAGATATTTTCCTGACCCCGATTTGCTACCTGTTGTGATTGATGATGAGCTTCTTAAAGAAATTAAAGATCGGCTGCCTGAACTTCCTTCTGAAAAGAAGGCTAGGTTTATAGACAATTTTGGGCTGAGTGAATATGATGCTGAGAACCTAACCTCGCAAAAGGCAATGGCTGATTACTATGAAATTATCATTGATAAGGGCGCTGATGTTAAGCTTTCAGCTAACTGGGTTATGGGCGAGCTTTCAGCCTCCCTAAATAAAAATCAAATTGATATTCAGGATTCACCAATATCAGCTCCTGAGCTTTTTAATCTAATCTCAAGAATTACTGATAATACTATATCAGGGAAAATAGCTAAGGATGTCTTTAGGCTCATGTGGGATGAAAAAAGAAGTGTAGATGAAATAATTAAAGACCAAGACTTAGAACAAATGACAGATGTTGGCGCTTTAGAGTTAGTCATTGATGAAATCATTGCAAAAAATCTTAATCAAGTCGAGCAATTTAAAAATGGAAACACTAAGCTTTTAGGTTTTTTTGTTGGCCAAGTCATGAAGGCTACTCAGGGGAAAGCAAATCCAAAACAAGTTAATCAAATTTTAAATGATAGGCTCTCTTAAATACTTAACTTTAGGCGATGATTACTTTGCTCAAGTTGAAACTAAAAAGCTTGAGAATAGTAAATTAGTTCATGTAAATCAGAGCCTTAAAAAAGATCTTAACTTAGACATGAGTGATGAAAATCTTTTAACTATCTGCTCAGGCGAGAAAAAATTGGGTGATGTAAATCCTATTTCTACAGTTTATGCAGGCCATCAGTTTGGCTACTTTGTGCCGCAGCTTGGAGATGGACGCTCATGCCTTATTGGTGAAATTAGTAACTATGAGGTTTCTCTAAAAGGAGCAGGAACCTCCCCCTTTTCTCGAGGAGCTGATGGACGCGCTGTTCTTAGGTCAAGTATTCGTGAGTATTTATGTTCTATAGCCATGGAGGCTTTAAATATCCCAACCACGAAAGCTCTAGCTCTTGTTGCAAGTGATACCGGCGTTTACCGAGAGCACCTAGAAAATGCATCAATTGTGACTCGTGTTGCAGAAAGCCATATTCGTTTTGGTCACTTTGAATTCTTTGCAGCAAGAGGTCAAACAGCAAACGTAAAAAAATTAGCTGATTTTGTTATTAAGCATCACCTGCCTCATGTTGATCAAGACAATTATTTAGAATTATTCAAAGAGGTAGTTAGGTCAACTGCATTAATGATTGCGCGATGGCAGGCTCAAGGATTTGCACATGGCGTAATGAATACGGATAATATGTCAATCCTAGGCTTGACTATTGATTATGGTCCATTCAGCTTCATGGAGACTTATAATCCTGGATTTATCTGTAATCATTCTGATACGCATGGCCGCTATTCTTTTGAAAAACAGCCATCAGTTGCATTATGGAACTTGCACCGCTTGGCTGATGCACTCAAGTCTCTTGTTAATGAGGCTCAGTTAAAAGAAGCTATTGCAGAATATGAGCCGTCATTAGTTAAAGAATACTCTTCATTGATGAGAAGGAAATTTGGATTACTGGAGGCTAGTGATCAAGACAACTCATTAATTAATGAGTTTTTAGACTTGCTTTATACTAATAAAAAAGATTACCACCGCTCTATGAGACAACTTTCAAGTGAGAGTGAGCATACATTGGGGAGTAATTTTGATTCTTGGTTTGAACGTTATAAGGCTAGAATTAAAAAAGAGACTTCAAAGATGAATCAAAGGGTAACAATGATGCACAAGGTTAATCCTAAATATGTTTTAAGAAATTATTTAGCTGAAGTTGCAATTCGAAAAGCTGAAGATTTAAATGAATACGATGAAATTGAAACTCTTTTCCAATTACTCAAAAAACCATTTGACAGCCATGATGGATATGAATCTTACGATAGTGAGCCCCCTAAATGGGCTCAAAACTTAGAGCTTAGTTGCTCATCCTAGCAATAACAAAGCAAACTGAAACCAGCTTAAGAGCAATCCCACGACTGGAAGAACTAAGTAATTAAAGCCACCAATAAACATAAGCCCAAGTAATATAAATAATCCATATTGTTCAAGTTGATTATATTGATAGGCAAGACGATTTGGAAGAAGGGCGCTGATTACTCTAGATCCATCAAGTGGAGGTATTGGTAGAAGATTAAAAACAGCTAAAACACAATTTACCATTATTCCGATGCGGCCCATTTCTATTAAAACAGCAATATTCATATTAATTGCTAGAATCATAATCAACAGCCAGCACACAGCCATAAATAAATTTGCTCCTGGGCCCGCCAAAGCAACCCAGATCATTCCAGATTTTCCAGAGCGCAAGGCATTAAAATTAATGGGAACTGGCTTAGCCCAACCAAAGATAAATCCAGATGAAGATATTAATAAAAGCAACGGAATGGCGATTGTGCCAACTGGATCGATATGTTTTACTGGGTTAAGGGTAACTCTCCCCATCATTCTTGCAGTATGATCGCCTAATTTACTTGCTACCCAGCCATGAGCAGCCTCATGAAGGGTGATTGCAAAAAGTAGAGGAATAATATAAATTAATAAAGTTTGAAAATCAGGCATTAGGTAAAATTGAATTATTTATTGATATGAAAACCATTTTATATGAAAAGCAGTGATTTTTTAATCTCAACAGTCAAAGAAGCGCCTAATGATGCTCAAATCATATCTCATCAATTAATGATAAGGGCTGGTTTGATTTCTAAGTTAGCGTCGGGACTGTATTCGTATCTCCCAATGGGTTTAAGAATAATCCAAAAGGTAGAAAAAATAATACGTGAGGAGATGAATAAATCTAAAGCATTGGAAGTATTAATGCCAGTTGCACAGCCTGCAGAAATATGGAAAGAATCAAAAAGATGGGAAGAGTATGGCCCTGAGTTGCTTCGATTTAAAGATAGGCATGATAGAGATTTCTGCTTGGGCCCAACTCATGAAGAGGTTATTACTAATATTGCCAAACAATACCTTAGAAGCTATAAGCAACTTCCAATAAATTTGTATCAAATACAGACTAAGTTTAGAGATGAAATTCGTCCTCGTTTTGGGGTAATGCGCTCGAGAGAGTTTATTATGAAGGACGCTTATTCGTTTCATATTGATGAGCAATCACTGAAGGAGACTTATCAATTAATGCACCAGACTTACTGTAATATTTTTGATAGAATTGGTTTTGACTATAGGCCTGTTTTAGCAGATTCAGGAACTATTGGAGGTGACAGTTCTCATGAATTTCATGTACTTGCAGAATCTGGAGAGGATGCAATTTGTTTTTCTGATGACTCAGATTATGCTGCAAATATTGAGAGAGCAGAAACACTGCCTCAGCAAAAGCCAAAGACTGCTGAGCAAGCAATAGAGAAAGTTGAAACGCCAGGCGTTAAAACTATTACTGACGTTTGTAATTTGCTAAAAGTTGAGCCAACTAGTGCTATTAAAACATTAATTGTTGAAGGAAATGATAATAATCTAGTTGCACTGGTTTTACGAGGTGATCATGAGTTAAATGAAGTTAAGGCTTCAAAGATTGATGGAGTTAAACAACCTCTTCAAATGGCAGAAGAAGCAGTGGTTAAGAAGCAATTAGGTTGTTCTTTCGGTTCAATTGGTGTGGTTAATCTTGAAATTCCAGTTATTGTTGACTTTGCGGCCGCAGCTTTGTCAGACTTTATTTGCGGCGCTAATGAAGATGATAAGCACTTTATCGGGGTCAACTGGGGGAGAGACACTAAAAAAATTATTGCAAGTGATTTACGTATTGTTGTCTCGGGTGATCCTTCACCAGATGGTAAAGGTAGTCTTGAAATAAAAAGAGGAATTGAGGTAGGGCATATTTTTCAATTAGGTACTAAGTATTCAGATTCAATGAATGCCAATGTTATTGGAGAAGATGGAAGAGCAGTTAATATGAATATGGGCTGTTATGGTATTGGTGTTACAAGAATTATTGCAGCAAGTATTGAACAGAACCATGATGATAGGGGGATTATTTTTCCAGAGGCTATTGCTCCATTCCAGCTTGTTATTGTTCCAATTAATTACAACAAGTCATCACGAGTTAAGGCTTTGGCAGATCAGCTTTATATGGACTGTCTAGAGCAAAATATTGAAGTGTTGCTTGATGACCGAAAAGAGCGTCCTGGAATAATGTTTGCAGATTCTGAGCTTATTGGAATACCACATCGACTGGTCATTAGTGACACCCATGCTGATAATGGGAAAATTGAATATAAATCAAGAAAAATGCCCGATAAAGTTGAAGTGGATTTTAAGGAAGTAGTAAGCTATATTCTTGATAAGCTTGATTGATGGCATTTTTTCAATACCTTCTTCCCCAGCATCTTTTATCAAGGCTGATGTATCGATTTGCCAGAATAGAAAATTCTTGGCTTAAAAATAATTTTACGCGCTGGTTTATTAAACAATATCAAGTCAATCTCTCAGAAGCTGAAATTGAAAACATCGAGGATTTTATTTCCTTTAATGATTTTTTTACACGTGCAATTAAGCCAAGCTTAAGACCAATATCTGAATCAGATATTATCTCCCCTGTTGATGGTGTTGTTTCTCAGTCAGGTAAAATTTATAATTCCAAAATTGTCCAAGCCAAAGGTCGTAAATATAGCATTTCAGCATTAATTGCTGATAAGCCATTTAAAGAAATACAAAATGGTAGTTTTGCAACAATATATTTATCACCTAAAGATTATCATCGTATTCATATGCCATGTGATGGCGCTTTGATTTCGATGAAATATGTACCAGGTGACCTTTTTTCAGTTAACCAGAATACCGTAGATAATATTGATGGAGTTTTTGCTCGAAATGAACGTTTAGTTTGTTTATTCGAAACTGATTTTGGCAGTATGGTTTTTGTATTAGTTGGCGCAATTTTTGTAGGATCGATGCAAACTTCTTGGGAGGGTTTAATCACCCCGCCTTATTCTAAAGCAGTTAAAAACTATGATTATAAAGATCGTCAGATTAAGCTGTCAAAAGGTGATGAATTGGGCCGTTTTAACATGGGCTCTACAGTTATTATGTTGATGCCAGATGGCTCCCCTGAACTTAGTCTTGAAGTTGGACTGGCCCTTAAAATGGGCCAATCACTATTGGATTAATTACTCAGTTTCTAACTTAGTCATAGTTTTAATTTGTCCTTCAAACTCTCTTAAGCGCTTATGGACGCTAGCAAGCTCAATAATTGTAGGCCATGCTTTAAATAGGTATTGAAGAGAGCCTTCTACCCTTCCAAATGCTCTAATTATTTGCTGCATTACTCCTAGTGTCATAACTCCAGCAACTATAGCAGGGGCTAAAATAACATATGCAACTAATACATTTGCTTGAAGATAGGCAAGCCTAACAATATTAAAATATAAGTAGTACAAGTAGTTTTTATAATTAATTTTTCGAACGCCTTCAAAAAGTTCTTCAATATCTTTTGGCCTAATGGTGCCATCATCTTCGGCAATAACTAGAATTTTACGATAGGAGGCCTCTCTTTTTTGAAGGTCATATTCAATGCCTACAAGACCTAAGATCCATGAAGCTCCAATCATTAGAAGCGTTCCCCCTACAGCCCAAATAAGAGCACCAGTTACTAGACCATATTCCCAATCACCAAACCACATAATTGGAATACCAACTGCTAATCCCATTAATAAAGGAAAGTATTCTATTAAAACCATTACAGATTCTATTAAAGCTGTTCCAAGACTCTCCATGATTCGAGAAAATCTAACAGTGTCTTCTTGAACTCTCTGAGAGGCGCCTTCAATAGTTCGCGCTTTGTCGTAAACACTATGATAGAACTCAACCATTGATGTTCTCCATCTGAATAAGAAGTGAGCTGTAAGAAACGATGTTGCAAGGCCAAGAACAATAGCTATTGCAGCAAGTTTAGCAAAACTCCACAATCCACCTGTATATTCATCCATAGTAATCGCATTTGGAGCCCCAAGAGCTTTTTGAATCATGTCATAAAATTCACCAAACCATTCATTTATCATGACATCAATTTGAACTGTTATCCATAATGAGCTGAGGATAATTGCAGAGCCAAGATAAGCCCATAGAAACCATTTTTTTTCAGTAAAAAATTTAAACATTATTTTTCCTTTTTGATTTGGAGATAGTTATTTGTTGGTAATGATAATACCTAGTTAACTTTGGTTATTTTAACATTTTTAATGCCTTGCTTATTTACCTGAACGATTTCAATAATTAGTGAGTCAACTTTAAAAGAAACATTGTGTTGAGGGAAGCTTTGAAGTTGCTCGAGGATAAGACCATTAAGTGTTTTTGCATTGTCAAAAGGAAGGCTGACTTTAAGCTCTTCATTTAACTCGCGAATACTTATCCTAGGGTTTACAAGGTAACTTCCATCAGATTGTATATTGATTTCATCTATACTTTCGCCTTGCGATGAGGTGAATTGCCCAACAATTTCTTCCAAAATATCATCTAAAACAACCATACCTTGAACCTCTCCATATTCATCAACAACAATACCAAGTCTTCGTTTTTGAGTTTTAAAGTGTTCAAGTTGTTGAGACAGTGGGGTGCCTTCAGGAATAAAATAAGGCTCTCTTAATATCTCTTTAATTTTAGCCATGTTGATTTCATCTCTGGCGTATATATTCACAACATCCCTCATATGAATAGTTCCTATAATATTATTTTCAGAGCCATCAAAAATTAACAAGCGTGTATGTTGGATTCTTTTCAATTGCTCAAATAATTCCTCTTCATTATTAATATCTGCACTTACAAGTTCGTGGTGAGGAATCATAATGTCATCAACTTTAACTTTTTCAAGATCAATAATATTAAGAAGCATATTTTGGTAGTTCTTGGATAATACTGATTTTGAATCAACAACAGCCATCCTGAGTTCTTCAGAATTGAGAATATCTTTACTAACGTTCTTCAGTCCAAACAGATTTAGAATAGATCTTGATATAAGAGATATTAGATATATTAGCGGCTTAAAAATTTTAATTAAAAGATCAAGAAGCCAGGAGGCAGGCAAAGCAATTTTTTCAGGGTTTTTTGCTGCAAATGTTTTTGGTGTATTTTCAGCAAAAATTAAAATAACTAATGTTAAAGCTAAAGAGGCAATAATCACTGACCCCTCTCCCCAGAGCTTAAGAGCAAGAAGAGTTGCTATACTTGCCGCAAGTATATTGACAAAGTTATTTCCTAGAAGGATTCCACCAATTAAGTAATCAATATTTTTTAGAAGCCTTTCTACTCTTTGTGCCTGAAGATTATTTTTTGAGCTCAAGGTTTTTAGGCGATAGCGATTTAATGCCATCATCGAAGTTTCGGAGGCAGAAAAAAAAGCCGAAGCTAGAAGAAGTACAAACAGTAAAACACTAAGCCAAAAAGTGGAAAGTGATTCCAATTAGTCACCCAAAATAATCAATCAAAGTTTATTTTAACCTTAAATTAGTCAAAAGTCTCTGAACAACTTGTTTGAGAGATTTATGACTGGTTTTTGAACGCAGCTAGACCAGGATATTTAGCATCATCACCAAGCTCCTCTTCAATTCGAAGGAGTCGGTTATATTTAGCTAATCTGTCAGATCTAGACAAAGACCCTGTTTTAATTTGACCACAATTTGTTGCAACTGAAAGATCTGCAATGGTGGTGTCTTCTGTTTCGCCGCTTCTATGAGACATAACACATGTATACCCAGCATCTAGAGCCATCTTCATTGCATCAAAGGTTTCAGTCAGAGTTCCAATCTGGTTAACTTTTATTAGAATAGAGTTTGCTATATTATTTTTAATACCTTTCGCAAGGATCTTACTATTTGTTACAAATAAATCATCACCAACAAGTTGAACAGAATTGGATAATTTTTGAGTAAGCATGTCCCAGCCCTCCCAATCATTCTCATCCATACCATCTTCGATCGAAATAATTGGGTACTTCTCAACCCATGATGCAAGATAATCTGTAAATTCAGAGTTAGTAAGTTTTAAGCCTTCTGAGGTCAAATTATAAGTTCCATTATTGTAGAATTCTGAGCTCGCTGCGTCTATCCCAATAAATATATCTTTTCCAGGCGTATAGCCGGCATTATTAATCGCTTCAATAATAACTTCTAATGCTTCTTCATTTGATTTTAGATCTGGAGCAAATCCACCTTCATCACCAACTGCAGTATTTAATGCTTTTTGTTCAAGTACTGCTTTTAAATGATGAAATACTTCAGTGCCATATCGTAATGCTTCTTTAAAACTAGGAGCACCCGCAGGAATTATCATAAACTCTTGAATATCAACACTATTATTGGCATGCTCACCACCATTAATAATATTCATCATTGGGACAGGCATTTGAAAAGTTTCTGAAAAGTCAAATGAACGAAATAATGATAGGTTTTTATCTAGCGCATTTGCATGAGCACAGGCTAAAGAAACAGCTAGTATTGAGTTTGCACCTAGCCTAGATTTTGTATCAGTGCCATCCATATCAATCATTTTATGATCAATAGCTTTTTGATTAGATACATCCATGCCTTCAAGGGCGTCACTAATCTCAGTATTAATAAAATTAACAGCCTTTAATACGCCTTTACCCAGATAGCGGCTTTTATCGCCATCTCTTAGCTCTAAAGCCTCTCGTTGGCCCGTAGAGGCTCCTGATGGAACAATAGCCCTTCCAAGGATACCATTAGTTAAAATAACATCAGCTTCTACCGTAGGGTTGCCCCTAGAATCCAATACTTCACGTGCAATAATTTTTTTAATCATCTTTAAAAAAGTTTTTTAAGTTAGAGAAAAAAGAAATTTTATACTTGAGTAATTAATACTATGTTACAAATTGTTTCAAGTTTACTCAAAGAATGACTTCATTTTGCCAAAAAATGAATTTGACTCTGGGTGATGCTTTGCTTCACAAGAGTCTGAAAAGTCTTTTAATAATTTTTTCTGTTTAGAGTTTAGATTAATGGGAGTTTCAATTTTCACTTGGCAGAGTAAATCGCCAGATCCATTATGCCTCATAGCAGGCATACCCTTGCCGCGTAGTCTAAATAATTTAGAGGATTGCGTTCCTGCAGGGACTTTAATTTTGAGTTTGCCTTGTAGTGTTGGGACCTCTATTGAGCCTCCAAGCGCGGATGTTGCAAAATCAATAGGGACTTCACAATATAAATCATTACCATCACGCTCAAAAATTGAATGCTCTTTAATATGAATTTGAACGTAAAGATCTCCATGCGGTCCACCGCGTAATCCAGCTTCACCTTCACCGCTCAATCGAATTCGGTTTCCTGTATCTACTCCAGCAGGAATTTTAACTGAAAGTGTTTTTTGGCTTCTTACAACTCCCTGACCACGACATGTGTTGCAGGGAGATTCAATTTTTTCACCTGAACCATTGCACTGATTACAAGGCCTTTGGACAGCAAAAAAACCTTGCTGCATAGTTGTTTGCCCTGTGCCGCGACAATTTACACAAGTTTTTACAGAGGTACCAGGTTTGGCTCCACTGCCAGAGCAAGGCTCACACGTATCATTTTTTGGAACTCGAATTTTTACTGTATCACTTTCTGCGGCTTGTTTTAAATCTATTTCTAGGTCATAGCGAAGGTCAGAGCCTCTATTATCAGGTTTTGAGTTGCCTCCACCAAAAATATCACCAAAAATATCACCGAAGCCACCAGCAGATCCACCAAACGGATTTCCACCACCAAAGCCATTACCCCCTTGCTGAACCCCTGCGTGACCGAATTGATCATAGGCCGATCTTTTTTGAGGATCTGAGATTACATCGTATGCTTTACGAACTTCTTTAAATTTTTTCTCAGAATTTTCTTTATCATCAGCATTTCTATCTGGATGATATTTCATTGCAAGACGCTTATAGGCTTTTTTAATTTTGGCCTCGTCTGAACCTTTGTCAACGCCTAAAATTTCGTAATAATCTCTTTCTGCCATGGGTCCCTTATATTATTAAACCTCCCATGCACAGGACAAGGGAGGTTTTATTCTTATTGCGCTTATTATATTACTTACTTTTCTTCATTAACCTCTTCAAAGTCAGCATCGACAACATCATCATTTCCTTCAGATTTGTCAGATTCACCACCGTCTGCTGTAGCTTTTTCTTGAGCTTTTTGAGCTAAGACTTGCGCTTTTTCACTTAGATTTTGAACCTGAGTATCAATTGCTTCTTTGTCGTCACCTTTGATGCTTTCTTCAAGCTCACTAAGCGCTGTTTCAATTGCACTTTTTTCATCATCAGAAATTTCATCTTTTAACTCTTCTAGAGATTGTTTTGTAGAGTGCACCAAAGAATCAGCCATATTCCTTGATGTTACAAGTTCATGGAATTTTTGATCTTCTTCAGCGTGTGCTTCAGCATCCTTAATCATTTTTTCAACCTCTTCATCAGAAAGACCACTTGATGATTTGATTGTTATAGATTGTTCTTTTCCAGTATTCTTATCTTTAGCAGATACATTCAAGATACCATCAGAGTCAAGATCAAGTGAAACTTCAATCTGAGGCTGACCTTTAGGTGCATTTGGAATGCCTTCAAGATTAAACTGACCGAGTGATTTGTTTGCACTAGCAACATCCCTTTCACCCTGAAGAACATGAACTGTTACTGCTGATTGATTGTCTGCAGCGGTTGAGAAGACTTGAGATTGGTTGGTTGGAATTGTTGTATTCTTCTCAATCAACTTAGTCATTACGCCGCCCATCGTTTCAATACCTAGCGATAGAGGGGTTACATCAAGAAGTAAGACGTCTTTAACATCTCCACCTAAAACACCAGCTTGAATGGCTGCGCCCATAGCAACAGCTTCATCAGGATTTAAATCTTTCTTTGGCTCTTTACCAAAAAAATCTTTTACCATCTCTTGAACTTTAGGCATTCTAGTCTGACCACCAACAAGGATAACTTCATCTACGTCACCACTCGATAGTCCAGCATCTTTAAGTGCTAATTTGCAGGGATCTATTGATCGCTTTAATAAATCCGCAACTAGAGATTCTAGCTTTGACCTTGTCATTTTGATGTTAAGATGTTTTGGACCAGAGGCGTCCGCAGTTATGTATGGCAAACTTACTTCAGTTTGCTCTGATGAAGATAGCTCAATCTTTGCCTTCTCAGCAGCTTCTTTAAGTCTTTGCAGCGCCATCGCATCTTTGGACAGATCTAAGCCCTGCTCTTTTTTAAACTCTTCTACTAAATAGTTAATTATTCTATGGTCAAAATCTTCACCACCTAAGAATGTATCACCATTCGTTGAAAGAACTTCAAAGTGCTTTTCACCATCAATATCCTCCATCTCAATGATAGAAACATCAAATGTTCCACCACCTAAGTCATAAACTGCAACTTTTTTATCACCCGTAGATTTATCAACGCCATAAGCCAATGCAGCAGCAGTGGGCTCGTTAATAATTCTTTTAACAGTTAGTCCTGCAATTTTTCCAGCATCCTTAGTTGCTTGACGCTGAGAGTCATTAAAGTAGGCTGGGACAGTAATTACTGCTTCGGTAACTTCTGAGCCTAAATAGTCTTCAGCCGTTTGTTTCATTTTTTGAATTACGCGAGCGGATATCTCTGGAGCCGCCATTTTTTTACCTTTGACTTCAACCCAGGCGTCACCATTTTTAGCTTTGATGATTTTATAAGGAACAAGATCAATATCTTTTTGAACCGCTTCCTCATCAAATCGTCGACCAATTAACCTTTTGATAGCATATAACGTATTTTCTGGGTTGGTAACAGCTTGCCTTTTAGCGGGCTGTCCTACTAAGATCTCATCTGAGTCTTTAGGGTAAGCAATAATAGAGGGTGTAGTACGATTTCCTTCTGAGTTTTCAATTATCTTAGCAACACCACCATCCATCACAGAGACACATGAGTTTGTAGTTCCTAAATCAATTCCAATTATTTTTGACATTTCATATACTCCTTGTATTTTTATATAAACCCTATTTAGGGGTTTAAAATATTATTTCAAGGTATTAATGAAATTATTTTTGAAGTGTGTTAAGGAGTATTGTTTTGACTTGGGCTGGGACAAATGGGCTAATATCACCCCCAAGAGATAAAATTTCACGGACCAAAGAAGACGAAATATTAGCAAATTCTTCAGAGGGGGTCATAAATAAAGTTTCAATGTCTGAGTTAAGGCGTTTGTTCATTCCGCTAAGTTGAAACTCATATTCAAAATCTGATACAGCCCTAAGGCCCCTAATTATTATTTGAGCATCATGATCTCTTGCAAAGTCAACTAGAAGGGAGTTAAAGCTTAAGACTCTGGTGTTACTTAAAGATTCTATTGAGCTTTCAACTGCATCAACCCTCTGATCAATTGATAAAAAACAAGATTTATTGGCATTTTGAGTAATTGCAATAATTACTTCATCAAAAATTTTTGATGCACGCTTAATGAGATCAACGTGTCCATTCGTAATCGGATCAAAAGAGCCGGGATATATTGCAATTTTTTTCATATTACCTCTAAGCTTATCAGACAATAGTGAACATTGCCTGATTTTTTCTGTTTTCTGATTCTACAATTATATTCAAGGTGATTTTCTAAGAGTTTAGGTGTTATTTCGTACTCAGACTCAATATAAATCTGGCTTTCATAATGTAAGTAATTTTTTTGAGATAAGAGCTCAAGAATCACTGGTATTAAATTTTGCTTAAATGGAGGGTCTAAAAAAACTAAATCGAAGGGCTTGTTATTTTTTTTATCAAGAAAGATAGCTGAATCAGTATTATTAAGTTGATATTGAGAGTTACTAAGGAGTTTAAAATTTAATTCAAGGTTTTTAAAAACCTTTCTATTTTTTTCAATCAAACAGACTTTTTTGGCTCCTCTAGATATTGCCTCCAGGCTAAGAGCCCCACTTCCAGCAAATAGATCAATAATTGTCTTATCAGCAATATCAAATTGGAGCCAATTAAAAAGGGTTTCCCTTGTTTTGCCAAGAGTAGGGCGAAGACCTTCAGCGTCAGGAAAGTTAAATTTCCTTCCTTTAAGATTTCCTGCAATTATTTTAAAAGTATTGTCTTTGATAGGGTTAAAGTAATTAAATGGTAAGTTAAGATTTCAGATGAGATTTTAGTTTTACTATTTTTGATCTCCATCCACTGTTAATAGAGAGCCCTTTATCACCTCTGATGAATTTAACAAGATTTTTTGAAGAGCAAATAAGTTCAGGGGCAATGTCATATTTAATTGAAATTTTTTTAATATATTCCTGTGCTTGGGTTTTTTTTAGTTTCTCATCAGCAGATAACGGTTTTTGAGTTACAAGAGGGGCATGAAAGTTTGTTGAAATCTGGTTAGTGCTTAGAAATTTTTCAAAAAGCTTTTTAGAGTCTGAAGAAAGTTTGTTTTTACCAGTGGCATAATCTATTAATCGTTCATCAGACATTATCCATTTGCGAGGTTTATTTTCTTTCTTTGCAGTATCCTCTCGCCACATTACTAGGTTTATTGCCTGTTTTTGAGAATCAGAGTCAATTTTTGAAATTCCAATAGTTTTGTTTATAATTTGCTTGAAATTAGTCTCATAAAGATTTTTATCCAATAAAAAGCCTGTCTCCTCCCATAGCCACTGCAGTTTTTCACTTTTAATTAACTCAGCTTTAAGAATTGCGTAATGAGGAAGAAGGTACTTTACATCATCAAGTGCGTACTGCAATACATCCTCAGGAAGGGGTCTGGTTTTCCAGTCGAACCGCGTATGTTTTTTTTCTAGATGAACACTTTGCAGCATTTCTGTTAATGCTTGGTATGACACCTGAAGCGGATAATTTAACAGTGAAGCCGCAATTTGAGTATCAAAAATTGCATGAGGCATCCGTTGGGATAGGCAATAAAGGGCTTCAATGTCTTGCCTAGCAGAGTGAATAACCCATATAGTTTTACTATCGTATAGTTTTTCAAAAAGAGGCTCTAGATTCTTTATTGCAAGCACATCTATACATTCTAAGCTAATTCCAGCTGCAATTTGAATTAGGCAAAGCTCTGGATAATACGAATCAATCCTTCTAAACTCAGTATCAATTGCAAGAAGAGATTGATGTTGAATACTTTTCAGGTATTTGTTAAGTTGTGACTCGCTTGTAATCAAAGGAATTATCTCAAATGGATTGTTGTATTTTATCAACAACTCATGCTAGTAATAATTCATTTATGAGATAATGAAAACACTTTAATATTTTATCAACAAAATTTATGTTGTTAAATCAAGCTTTTTCTTTAAAAGAAGCTCCTCGCGCCTTGTTTTGGATAGGCATCTTTTTGATTTCATTTTCTGGAATGTTTTATCTCGGTTTAAATCCTGATTTAATTGAGAAGTGGTATTTAGTTTTGGTTGGGTTTAATGTCTCAATGAGCTTAATTGCGATATATTACATTGTACTTTCCATGAGAAAGTTAAAACTTAATACGGAGCAAGAAATAATTGGATCAAAATTTACCTGGTCTTTTATAAAAATTGTTCCAGTTTTGGTGTTACTTCCAGTGCTATCGTTCTATTTATTTTCTTTCGGGTCAATAAGAGATAACCTTCAAATTGCTGAAATTCAATTTGATGAATTTAACTTAAAGGTTGGAGGCGAAGTTGATGAACTCTTCAGAAATACTAATAATGTTGCCATTAAGTATTATGAAGATAAAACACGCAATATAGGAAAGCTTGTCAATTATTTTGATGCGCCTAGGAAACCTGTTGCGCAAATGCAGTCAGTACTAGACCTTTTAGTTGATGACTTTTGGGCTTGTGAGTTAAAGCTATATGATTCTCAAATGAATCTTGCTGCAATAAGTAAAAGAGATGATTCTATATGTTTACTAGATGGCTATACAGCTTCAACTGATGAGTTTACTTTAATTGCACATTACTCTTCAGATATTAATATTGAAAGCCTCATTTCGAGGATGACTCGCTTTCGTTCTGCTGCAAAAGATGCTGAGTTATCGCTTAACTCTTCTATTATTGAAACTCGTTTTTTAATCGACTTTACGTCAACAATTTTATTATCAGTCTTAAGTGCATTGCTCATTGTTTTTCGAATGATTGATCAGTTAATGAGGCCAATGCATAACTTGTCAGTTGCTACTAGAGAAATTGCTTCTGGAAACTATGATGTAGAAATTGAGCAAAACCCTAAAAACAAGGATATGAATGACTTAATTGGACATTTCAACGAAATGAGCAAGAGAATTAAGCTATCTAGAGAGGGTCTTGATACGCATAATCTTTATTTAGAAACCATTTTAAAGTACTCTTTTGGGGTTATTGCTCTAAACCAAGATCAAAAGATACAAATTATTAATCCAGTTATTGGCAAAATACTTCAAATTCAAGATGAGACAAAATTTATTGGCCAGTCCTATGACTCAGTTATAAAAAATTATGAAAACCTAAGTCCACTTTTTTCATTTATTCAAGAAGAGATTGAGCAAGAGTCATTAGAGTGGAGTAAAGAAATTGAGCTAATACTTGATGATAGGAGCCGCCTTATTTATTGTCAGGGCGCAATCTTAGAAGTGGAAAATAAAACCCTGGGTTACGTAATTATAATTAATGATATTTCCAAGCTAAATAGAGCACAAAAGAAAGCCGCATGGGGAGAGGTTGCTGTTCGTATGGCTCATGAAATTAAGAATCCGCTTACTCCTATATTACTTTCTGCACAAAGGCTTAGAAATTTATTTTTAGAGAAGCTAGATAAGAAAGATTCTGCAATTATAAATAAAACAACGCAAACTATTATGGATCAGGTTGCCTCTATGGATTCTATGGTTAGTGCTTTTGCAAATTATGCAAATACACCTGAAATTAAAAAGACTTCATCGTCACTAAACTCTCTAATAAATAAGTCAGCATCTCTATATGATAACCATACTGGGATTAGGGTTGATCTAGATTTGAGTGGAGATTTACCTAAACTTCAGCTTGATCAAGATGCGATTTCTAGAGTGTTAATTAATTTAATTAAAAATGCAACCGAAGCTAAGAAAGAAAATAATAAACTAAGTATTAAAATTAAGTCAAGAGTTTTGAAAAAAGAGGGGATCATCCGATTAACAATTATTGATGACGGTAATGGGTTTCCTGAAGATATTATTGATAAAGTATTTGAGCCTTATATTACAACAAAAGAAAAAAGTGGGGGGCTTGGACTTGCCATAGTGCAAAATATTATTGAGCAGCATGATGGTCAGATATTTGCTAGCAACGTAAAGCCTCATGGTGCAAGAATAACCATTGAATTCAGTATAATTGATGCCCTAAGGGAGGTGAAATGAAACAAGATTCTACATTTGGAAAAATATTAATCATCGATGATGAGAGAGATAATACTGAGATTATTAAAGATATTCTTGAAGATGTGAGTTATACGACTATGCTAGCTAGAAGTGCTATTGAAGCAAAAGCAATAATAGCCGCTAACACTTTTGATTTAATACTAATGGATGTTTGGATGCCTGGGCAAGATGGTATTTCACTTCTATCAGAATGGCATTCTGCTGGATTATCAACTCCTGTAGTAATGATGTCAGGGCATGCAGAGCCAAGTGATATCGTTAGAGCTATGAAGCTTGGTGCTGTAGATTTTTTAAAAAAACCCCTCCATGACTTTTTACCGATCTTGAGAAACATTATGACTCGTAAAGAGCCGGAAAAATCAACTCAGCAAGTTAGTGGCATTGATTATTCACTTAAACTTAAAGAGGCGCGAAATATTTTTGAAAGTCAATATTTGCTTCACCACCTTTCGGTTAATGATAATAATATTGCAGTTGTTGCTGAAATTGCAGGTTTAGAGAGAACAACCTTATATAGAAAGCTTAAAGATTTAGGGATTGACAAGAAATGAAAATATTAATTCTAGGCGCTGGTCAGGTTGGCTCGACTCTTGCAAAGTATCTTTGTTCAGATATTGATAACGACATTACGATTGTTGATCAAAAAGAAGAAATGCTGACTCCTTTACAGAGGTATTTAGATATAAAAACTGTCATTGGCTATGGAGCATATCCTAGCGTTTTAGAAAAAGCTGATATCAAATCCATGGACGTAGTTATTGCCGTTATGAATTCTGATGAGCGAAATATGGTTGCTTGCAGGATGGCGCATACCCTATATAACGTAAAGACAAAGATTGCTCGAATAAGGACCAATGAATATTTGCTCAGACCTGAAATATTTTCTAATGACGCGTTACCAATTGACTTTTTAATTACGCCAGAGAACTTAATAACGGAATATATTCAGGGTATTGTTGAGCAGCCTGGAGCCTCTCAGGTATTTGACTTTGAAAATGGACTGGTGCAACTTGTCGAAACGCGCGCTTTCATTGGCACGCCGATTGTTAATAGACCGGTTAAAGAGCTGCATGAGCATATGCCTGATGTCAAAATACGCATAGTTAGCCTTTACCGAAATGAAAAAGCTATCCCTGCCAAAAGCGATACCATTATAAGAGAGGGAGACCAGGTCTACTTCCTGGCTAAAAAAGATCATATTTCTAGAGCTTTAAAAGAGTTTCGGCGTGCAGAAAATACGTATCAAAAAATCTTCATTGCTGGAGGAGGAAGTATTGGTATTAATGTGGCTAGACTTCTTGAGGAGACTCACAATATAAGGATTATTGAGCTTAGTGAAGATAGAGCTAAGTATTTAAGTGAGAAACTTAATAATACTTTAGTGCTTCAAGGTAACGCTTCTGATGAAGACCTGCTAAAAGAAGAAGGCATTGAAAATACAGATCTATTTTTAGCTTTAACGGACTCAGATGAAGTAAATGTTATTGTCTCAATTTTAGCTAAGCGTTTAGGCGCTCATAAAACTATTGCATTAGTTAAGCGTGATGTTTATGCAACGCTCGCTGAGCAAAGTGGAGATGTCGATATTATTGTTTCTCCTGACCAGATTACAGTCAGTGGAATATTATCTCATTTAAGAAAGGGTGACTGTATGAAGGTTCATTCCTTGCAGCATGGAAAAGCTGAGGCGATAGAGATAGTGGTTCATGGCAACGAAAAAACATCTGAGGTAGTTGGGGTTCAAATTAAAGATTTGCCCTTGCCTGAAGATGTAGTTGTTGGAGCTATTGTAAGAAATGATGAATTATTAATGGGCTCAAAAAAACTCGTTATAGAAGAAGGAGACCACGTTTTAATGGTATTAATGGATGTTGGTAAAATTCATGAAGTTGAGGCTTTATTCCTTGAGAATGATTAGTAGTTACTTCCAATTAAATACTAAAAAGGTATGGGCTAAATGCAGTTAAGTATTGTTGCAAAAACTTTAGGCCTTCTTTTAATGGTTTTCAGTTTAGCGCAGGTACCTCCAGTATTAGTAGACTTGATATACTCTGAAGGCGAGTATCTAACTTTTGTATTTTCATTTATCCTGACAGTGTTTGGAGGCCTTGTATTATGGTGGCCATTTAGAGCAATAAAGAAAAGCTTTCGACTTAGAGAAGGCGTTTTAATAGTCGTTAGTTTTTGGATTGTTTTGTCTCTTTTTGGAATGCTTCCTTTTCTAATTACTGAATCGATTAGTAATCTTTCATTTTCTAATGCATTTTTTGAGTCAATGTCTGGCTTAACAACAACGGGCGCTACTGTTTTAAGCCAGCTTGATGAGTTGCCAAAAAGTATTCTTTTTTATAGGCAACAACTTCAGTGGCTTGGAGGCATGGGAATTATTGTTCTTGCCGTTGCAGTCCTGCCTCTATTGGGCGTTGGAGGAATGGAGCTATATCATGCAGAGTCTAGTGGTATTGCGAAAGATAGACTCACCCCAAAGTTGCGAAATACTGCGATAGCTCTTTGGAAAATTTACCTTTCGTTAACTGTTTTATGCGCACTTGCTTATTTCTTTTCAGGCATGTCTATTTTTGATGCGATTAGTCACAGTTTTTCTACGGTTGCAATTGGAGGTTTTTCAACCCATGACAGCTCTATTGGTTATTTCAACTCGATACCAATAGAAATGATTGCTATGTTTTTTATGTTTTTAGCGGGTATTAATTTTTCATTACACTTTGTGGCGTGGAATAACCGCTCACTGGTTGATTACATTAAAGATTCTGAATTTAAAACTTACGCAATGGTTTTGCTTTCTGCATCTGCCATTGTAGTAATTGCCCTTTCTCTAAATAGTGAATATGGCTCAACTTCAGAAACACTAAGGCATAGCTTATTTCAAACTATTTCAATAGCTACCACAACTGGCTTTACCTCACAAAATTACAGTAACTGGCCTGCAGCAATACCCGTTTTCCTAATAATGGTTAGTTTTATTGGTGCATGTGTTGGATCTACTGGAGGCGGAATTAAAGTGGTTCGGGTGCTTGTCATGTTTAGATTAGGAATGAAAGAAATACATAAGTTTATTCGCCCTAATGCTCAGGTTAGTATTAAACTAAATAAGGCTAGTATTAATGAAAAAGCCTTGGTTTCAGTGCTTGGCTTCTTTTCACTCTACGCTATTTCTTTTATTTTTATTATGATGTTGTTAATGTTTGCAGGTTTAGATCAGGTAACTGCATATTCTGCAACAGCAGCAACGATGAATAATCTTGGACCAGGCCTTGGAGAAGTAGCACAAAACTATGGATCCCTGGGTGAAACAGCTAAGTGGATTTTGAGTTTTTCAATGCTGATTGGAAGGCTTGAGGTTTTGACCATTATTGCCATTTTCCATAGAGCTTTTTGGAGGCATTAATAAGTTTATCAGCCCCACCAGGATGGCAGGGCTGATAGAGTATCTTTTTACAATAACGGCGCAATAACTAAACTTACAATCGCCATTACATTGATAAGAATATTCATCGCTGGACCGGAGGTATCTTTGAACGGGTCACCAACAGTATCACCTACAACAGTAGCTGCATGAGTGTCAGTACCTTTGCCGCCTAAGTTTCCTTTTTCAACATACTTCTTAGCGTTATCCCAAGCACCACCTGCATTAGCCATCATTAGGGCCATTAGAACACAGCCAAGAAGTGCACCACCAAGCATTCCGCCAAGTGCCTCAGGACCAATAAGGAATCCTACTATAACGGGGGCTGCTACTGCAATGACTCCTGGAAGAATCATTTTCTTCAGTGCTGCAGTTGTAGCAATGTCAACACATTTAGCAGTATCTGGCTCAGCCTTACCTTCTAGAAGTCCTTTTATCTCTTTAAACTGTCTTCTTACTTCCTCAATCATTTCAAAGGCAGCATCACCAACAGCAGTCATCGTAAGGGAGGCAATTAAGAATGGAATCGTACCACCAATAAATAAGCCAATTAAAACGTCTGCACTATTTAACTCAAGTATAAAGCTCATTCCCATTGCGGCGTAATTAGCACTAACCGTCTCAGTATAGGCAGTAATAATCGCAAGAGCAGCAAGAGCTGCAGCGCCGATCGCAAATCCCTTACCAATAGCTGCAGTTGTATTACCAAGCTCATCAAGAGAATCTGTAATCTTGCGAGTATCCTCTCCTAGTCCAGCCATTTCTGCAATGCCGCCTGCATTATCTGCAATTGGTCCATAAGCATCAATTGCCATAGTCATACCGACCGTTGCAAGCATTCCTATTGCAGCAATACCAACACCGTACAAGCCAACAAAAAGATTAGAGACATAAATAATTAAGCAAATCATTAATACTGGGATTACAACTGATTGCATTCCAATTGCTAGGCCTTTGATCATGACTGTTGCAGCGCCAGTTTTTCCAGACTCCGCAATATCTCTAATTGGCTTTCCAGCAGTATAGTATTCAGTAACAAGACCAATAATGATTCCGCCAAAGCTTCCCATGAGGACAGCTACCCAAATAGAGTTTGAGACATCTAAAAAATCGATTAGGAAATAAGATGTAACGATAAATAATAAAGCAGAGCCAATAGTGCCCATTCTCAGAGCGGATTCAGGTGATTTATTTGAAGATAATTTAACAAATAAAATTCCAAGAATTGAGCAAACCAGGCCAAGTGATGCAAGCGCTAAAGGAAGAGACATTAACTCAGCTCGGTTTCCACCAAGTGAAGTAAGGCCATCAATAGCAAGAGTAGAAGCAATTGCTATTGTTGCAATCATTGAGCCACAATACGACTCAAAGATATCTGAGCCCATACCGGCTATGTCACCTACGTTATCACCAACATTGTCCGCAATAACTGCAGGGTTACGAGGATCGTCTTCTGGGATCCCTGCCTCTAATTTACCAACTAAGTCAGCGCCAACATCAGCACTCTTAGTAAAGATACCGCCACCAACACGGGAGAATAGCGCAACAACTGAGGCGCCCATAGCAAAACCATGGAGAGCCTCTGAATGCTCTGCACCAAAGAAGTAGTAAAGTCCGCCTAGTCCTAATAAACCAAGAGCCGCAACTGATAAACCCATTACTGAGCCACCAAAGAAAGCAACAGTTAGGGCAGCAGAGCTTCCGCTATCATGCGCTGCTTGAGCTGTTCTTACATTAGCAATGGTTGCTGTGTTCATACCTATATAACCAGCGGTTGCAGAAGTAACAGCGCCGACAAGAAAACATAAGGCACTTAAAGGGCCAAGGAATATATAAAGCAAAACTAATAGGGCTAAAGCAAACATGCTTAGCATCTGATATTCACGCTTCATGAAAGCAATCGCACCAATATGAATTTGTTCACCAATTTTTTTAACGTCACCGCTTCCGCCATCTTGTTTACTTATCCATTGATAGATAAATACAACAATAAGTAAGCCCAAGACACCTAGTGCAGGCGCTATTAAATTTTGATCAAAATCCATTTCCTCTCCTTAAAATAAAATGAAGCGGCAATGATATCCTAAAGTGTTTAAAAATTGGAAAAAAAATACCAGTTTTGAATTGAAATGAACTAAATTAGCTATAAATTTATCTTATAAAATCAAATTTATAAATTTTTGTTGTTTGGATTCAAAATGTTTGTAATTCGATTTGCACTCCTGTCCTCTTTTTTTTACGCACTTAATGTAACCATGGTGCCGTTAATTTATACTTTTGAGATTAGCGCTTTTTTATTTTTATTTGTTCGCTTTGGCACAACTTTCTGTACTTCAATGCTTGTTACCAAAAGTCTTTTCTCATTTAATGAAATTAAACATCAAAAACTAGGCATTTGGATTCTTATTCTCTCTGTTTTATTTGGCGTTCAGTCCTGGCTTTATGTTGAAGCAGTAAAATATATGTCGGTAGGGCTTGCTAGCGTGGTGCTTTTTACTTATCCCTTAATTACATATTTAATAGTTTCACTGACAAAGCGAAGATCACTCGATTTAATAACAATACTTATGTTTATACTTGCAACTCTAGGAATTGCTGCGCTCTCTCAGAGCTCAGAAGGTTTTTACACAATGGTAATTGGGATAGTTTTAGCCTTGCTTTCAGCAATGACCTATTCTTTAATTCTAATTACAACGCCAAAAGTGAGTGATTTACAAAACTGGGAAATTGTTAAATATACTACTCTCATTCCAGCACTTACCTTTTTATACTTATTTATAAATGAAACTGGTTTTTATTGGCCGCAAAATGAAGGAATAATTCTGTCTCTCATTTCGGGAACTTTTTTTGCTACAGGAATGATGTTTTATCACATTTCCGTTCGTAAATATGGTCCTATAAGAACGGCTAATATTGGTTATACAGAGCCCCTATTGGTGTTAGTTTTCGGTTTTATGGTATATTCAGACGCAATTACCATTACGCAGGGATTAGGGGTAATCATGGTAGCAATTGCTTCAATTACTATTGAGAGGAGGCAATTGAAGCAAGAATAACCTGCCTAAGATGTAAACTATCCTATGGAAGCTAATAGTGCATTCATCTTTAACTGAGTCACAAGGCTAGTCAATTGGAATAGACAAACTTTTTTTAACTTTACTCATAACTGCCATTGAACTAAAGAGTTTCTTAAAAAATTTATTAACAACGTTAATTAATACTAAATCTACTAAATATTTTTACGGTTATGATTAAACAATACAAACACTTAGTTCATTCAACAAAACATTTTGAGAATTTAAACATTCAAGCTGACTTTGAATATAAGCATCAGCATATATTGAGTTTAGAGGGATTTGAACGAGCAAATAAAGAAATCACCACATGGGACAATTATCAGCCAACACCGCTCCATGTTTTTTCTGATATGGCCAAAGATGCAGGCGTTTCATCAATTGCATACAAGGATGAAAACTTTCGTTTCTCTCTCAAAAGCTTTAAAGCCCTTGGAGGCGCGTATGCAGTAGCCAATCTTTTAATTAAGAAACTAAAGGACATTGGAATCACCGCTAGCTCAAAGGATCTTATTGCTGGAACCTATAAACATGAAACTTCAAAAATTACTGTCTGCTGCGCAACTGATGGTAATCACGGCAGGTCAGTTGCTTGGGGAGCTCTTCATTTTGGGTGTAACTGTGAAATTTATATTCATCGAAATGTCAGTGTTGGGCGCGAAGAGGCAATTGCTAAATATGGAGCGCAAGTTAATAGAATTAAAGGGAATTATGATGATTCAGTTCGATTAGCTGCTGAAGTTGCGGATAAAAATGATTATACGGTTGTATCCGACACCTCCTATGAAGGTTATACAGATATTCCAAAAGATGTAATGCAAGGATACACAGTAATGGTGAATGAGTCTCTCAAGCAGTTGGATGAAATGCCAACACATGTTTTTTTGCAAGGAGGCGTTGGAGGATTCCCAGCAGCTGTAGTTTCCTTTATAGTTGAGAGCCTTGAGTCTCCCCCTATTTTCGTATTGGTAGAGCCAACAAATGCTGATTGCTTATTTCAGAGTGCGGTTAATGAAAAGCCAACTGCTGTCCACGGTGAACTAGATACCATAATGGCCGGCCTTGCTTGCGGAGAGGTATCTGTATTAGCATGGTCTATACTTGAGAGTTATGTGCCCCACTTTATGTCAATAACTGATGAATCAATCCCTAAAGTGATGCAGCTTCTTGCTAATCGAGATGAGCCTATTATTGCTGGAGAGTCTGCTGTTACTGGACTGGCAGGATTCCTCATAGCATGCAATGATAGTGACCTTAAAGAAAAACTGTCAATTAATGAGAATTCAAAGATTTTATTTTTTGGAACAGAGGGCGACACCGATGAAACGATGTATGAAGAATTAGTGGGCAGATCTTCATCTGAAGTTTTGAGTGGTCTTTAATTTGATGGGAGATAAAGAAATGATTATTCCAGCTAGAGGCTTTGATGTTTCTGAATATGAAAATAGGCTCAATAAAATTCAAAAACTTATGTTTGAGTCTAAGATGGATGTTATCTTATTGACTACTCAGGTTGATATTGAGTATTACACAGGCTTTAAAACTCAATTCTTTCAAAGTCCAACGAGGCCTTGGTATGTTCTGATTCCAGCCAGTGGAAAACCGCAAGCAATTATTCCTACGATAGGTGAGTCTGGAATGAGAGAAACATGGGTGGATGACATAAAGACGTGGACCTCTCCCAACCCAGAAGATGATGGAATTAGTATTCTCTTGTCTGCAATTAACTCCTTAACGAAGACTCATAAATGTCTTGGCGTCCCCAAAACCCTCGAAAGTACTCTAAGGATGCCACTGGGTGATTACGAATATTTAATAAACGCTTTAAATGATATTGAGATTAAAGATGCAAACAAAATTCTCAGAAAGGTAAGATTTGTAAAATCAGCGGCAGAAATTGCAAAAATCAAACATATCTGTCAGCTAACTTCACAAGGCTTTATAGATTTAGAAGGTTTTCTTAAGGCCGGTGAAAGCGAGCGTGAAAATTGTAAAAGATTCAAACAGCACCTCCTTTCTTTAGGAGCAGATGACACTCCATATATTGTTTCAGGCTCGGGACAAGAAGGGTATGGCTCAATTATTATGGGGCCAACGGAGAAAATCATTGAAGAGGGGGATCTTTTTATAATAGATACTGGTTCAGTTTTTGATAGTTATTTCTGTGACTTTGATAGAAATTATGCATTTGGACATATAGGTGATGCGGCTAAAAAAGCGTATAGAGTTGCCTATAACGCTACTGAGGCTGGATTTAATGCTGCTCAGGTTGGAAACACAACCTCAGATATTTTTAATGCAATGAATGACATCCTTCAAAAGGGTGGAGCTATAGGTAGCACAGTTGGTAGACTTGGCCATGGATTGGGTATGCAGTTAACGGAGTGGCCATCAAACACTTCAACTGACAATACTGTTCTTGAGCCGGGTGTTGTTTTAACTTTAGAGCCAGGAATGGCATTTCTTCCAGGTAAAGAAATGGTTCACGAAGAAAATATTGTCATTACTGAAAATGGTCCTGAATGGCTAAGTATAAGGGCTGCAGATGAGCTACCAATAATTTTATAATTACTACTATATAAATCTAGTAATAGCCTTCTAATTTATTTTTCTTATTTGCTTGCAAACAATTTTTTATTGTTTATAATAATGCGAATCATTCCTATTTGTATTCTTGTTTAGATAAAAGCAATCGGAGTGTTGATAATTTATTAATTTTTTCTATAGGAAATATGATGACTCAATTGCCAAGTTTTATTATGGGGTTTAGAGAAGGCTTAGAGGCTTTTCTTTTGATTGCAATAACTCTAAAATATATAACTAAAATTGACCAAGATCATTTGAAGATCAAAGTTATTCAGGGTAGTGCTGCGGGACTATTGATTTCGATAATTCTAGGCTTATTGCTAAGTCAATTTTCTGTATATCTTGGCGGAGTTTCAAGTCTAACCAAATTATGGGAAAGTGTTGCTAGTTTTATTGCGTTGTCACTTGTAACAGTCTTTATCGTTTGGATGATTCGTCATGGAACCAACATGAAGAAATTTATAGAAAATGAATTAAGTCAAAATATTTCTTCTAATGCTTTGTTTTGGATTGCACTGATTATCATTGCACGTGAAGGGACTGAAATTGCTATTTTTTCATTTGCAGGGCAATACCCTTATGAATTTGTTGGTCTTGGGGTTTTATTTGCTCTAATTCTTTCTATATTAATTTTCTATTCACTCGTTAATGTGAATTTATCAGTGCTATTTAAGATTACTTTAGGATATCTTATTTTGCAAGCTGGATTTTTATTAGGATACTCTCTACACGAAGGGTTTTCAGCACTCAAGGGCTACAGTATGATTGCACCCGATAATTATATTTTTACAAGGGCGTACAATCTTTCCAATACGCTATTGAGCCATAAAGACGGTATTTTTGGTATCCCTTTACATATTCTATTTGGTTGGTATTCAAAGCCAGAGTGGATACAGTTCATTGCCCAGTATATCTTTACTTTCAGCATGTTTGGATATTGGGTGTGGCACAATAAGAAAGCTTCCACTGTCTGATGACAAAAATAATCTCATTTAGTGTAATTCGTATTCCAGTAAATGAGAACAATAAGACGTTCTAAAAGCGCCATTATAAATATAGCGCATTCTATTTATCTTGCCAGTAAAATCTCTTATTAACTAATTTGAGTTATATTATTAAAAATGAACGACTCTTCACTAAATGTACAAGGGATCAATTGTTCAGCAGTTAGTGCTGGAATTAAAAAAACTAATGATCTAGATTTATCAATCATATCAATGATAGAAGGAACCTCTACAGCGGCTGTTTTTACTCAAAATGTCTTCTGTGCTGCTCCAGTTCTTGTTGCTAAAAATCATTTACAAAATTCACCCAAAGCCATGTTAATTAATAGTGGTAATGCTAATGCTGGAACTGGTAAAGAGGGAATAGTAAACACACTTAAGTCTTGTGAAATATTAGCAGATAAACTCAATATTAAAGCTGAAGAGATTATGCCATTTTCAACAGGTGTAATTGGTATGCAGCTAGATTTATCTAGCTTTGAGAGAGCGATTCCAATGGCAGTCAGCCAACTAGATTTGGAGTCAATGAAAAATGTTTCAAAAGCAATTTTGACAACAGATTTAGTTGAAAAAAATTGCACTAAAACCTTTAAATTTTCTGGAAAAGTTGTTACTCTGTGTGGGGTTGCAAAGGGCTCAGGAATGATCCGTCCTGATATGGCGACAATGCTAAGTTTTATCTTTACAGATATAGGTGCTTCTCAAGAGGCGTTACAAGAATGCTTAACTATTGCTGTAAATCAGTCTTTTAATCGTATTACAGTAGACGGCGATACTTCCACAAATGATGCTTGTACTTTAAGTGCAACAAACCAATCTGATGTTAATCTAGATGAATGCAAGGATGAATTCCAAAATACTCTCAATGAACTAACGAGAACTTTAGCTCATATGATTGTTAAAGATGGAGAGGGTGCAACTAAATTTGTAGAAGTAAAAGTTGGCGGCCTTGCATCGAATGAGGATTGTTTGGAAGTTGCGTATACAGTTGCCCACTCTCCATTAGTTAAAACAGCATTATTTGCGAGTGATGCCAATTGGGGAAGGATTTTAGCTGCAGTAGGGAGGTCTAAGGTAGAGGGGATTTCAATTGAAAATATCGATATTTATTTGAATGAGCTGCAGATTATTGCCTCTGGTGAGCCAAGCTTAGATTACTCAGAGAGTCTGGGCAGCGCTGAAATGCTAAAATCTGATATCACAATTAGGATTGATTTGGGGGATGCACCTTCTAGTGAGAGCGTATGGACAACAGACCTTTCCTATGACTATGTCAAGATTAATGCGGAATATAGAAGTTAAGATTTATAGATTTTTTTCAGCCTTCGTATTCTCAATTACAAACTGTTTAAACTTTCTTGCAATTGGGGACAACTCTGCGTCTGCATGATGAACAATATGCCACTGCCTTACAATCGGAAAGGGGTCAACATTTAGCTGCCTAATAATATTGTTTTTAAGTTGAAGATTCACAGAATGCATCGAAACAAAACCAATCCCTAATCCTGCTTGAACCGCCTCAACAATAGCTTCATTCGAGTTAATTTGAATATCTGAATTAAAGTTTAAACCAGTAAACTTTTCAATTGTTATGCGAGTGCCTGATCCAACTTCCCTCGTAAGTAAAGTTTCCTTGGCTAAATCTTTAATTGTGACTCTTTTCATATTTAACAGCTCATTCTCAGGGTGGGCGATTGCAATCAAAGGATTTTTCATAAATGCCTTAGAAATTAATGGAATATTTTTTGGAGGCTCTCCCATAATTACCAGATCAGCGTTATTATTTTTTAGGTTGTTAAGAAGCGACTGCCTATTTGTAACATCGATGTAGAACGTCATTTTAGGAAACTCTTTTTTAAACTTTGCAAGTAATGCGCTAATAAATGAATTTGCAGTTGTTGCAACTGCTATTTGAAGATGGCCAGAATCTGGACTGAGTATTTCATCCATTTCAAGTTTTGAATTTTCAAGTGTACTGATCGTTTTTACTGCAGTTTCATAAAGCTTTTTTCCAATAAATGTAGCGCTGATTTTTTTTCCATTAATATCAAATAATTTTGCTCCAATACTATCTTGAAGCTGCTGTATCTGCATATATACTGCAGGCTGAGTGATATGGAGCTCTTTACTCGCACTTGTAAAACCGCCTAATCTAATGACTGATTCATAGCTATAGAGCTGTTTTAATGTATAATTAATCATAATATAAATTGATGATTATTTAAATAAATATTATTTTACATTATTTATTTCACCTACTATAATGATTTCATTTTTATATTAATATTAAACAGGGAGTGGGACTATGGCTAAGAAAGGTTACGATGCAGGTGTAAAGGAATACCGCGATACATATTGGATGCCCGAGTATGAGCCAAAAGATACTGATATTCTAGCATGCTTTAAAATTACGCCTCAACCAGGCGTTCCCAGAGAAGAGGTTGCAGCCGCTGTTGCAGCTGAATCTTCAACAGGAACTTGGACTACGGTTTGGACTGATCTGTTAACAGATCTTGACCACTACAAGGGACGCGCCTACCGCATTGAAGACGTGCCAGGATCAGATGATGCAATTTATGCTTTTATTGCATATCCAATTGATTTATTTGAAGAGGGCTCAATCGTTAACGTTCTTACCTCTCTCGTAGGAAATGTATTCGGCTTTAAAGCATTAAGAGCTCTTAGACTTGAAGATATTCGTTTTCCGATAGCTTACGTTATGACGTGTGGAGGTCCCCCAAATGGAATCCAGGTTGAAAGAGATAAAATGAATAAATATGGCCGACCAATGTTGGGATGTACCATCAAACCCAAGCTTGGTTTATCAGCTAAAAATTATGGACGCGCATGTTACGAGGGACTGCGTGGTGGATTAGACTTTACAAAAGATGACGAGAATGTAAATTCACAGCCTTTCATGCGCTGGAGAGACCGCTTCGGTTTTGTTCAGGATGCAATTGAAAGGGCTGAAAGAGAAACAGGTGAAAGGAAAGGCCACTATTTAAATGTAACAGCCCCCACGCCTGAAGAGATGTACAAAAGAGCTGAGTATGCCAAAGAGCTAGGAACTCCGATCATTATGCATGACTTCTTTACGGCAGGCTTTACAGCAAATACCGGTCTTGCAAATTGGTGCCGCGATAACGGCTTATTGCTTCATATCCATAGAGCAATGCATGCTGTTGTAGATAGAAATCCAAATCACGGTATTCACTTCAGAGTGCTTGCTAAGTGTTTACGCCTTTCTGGAGGGGATCATATGCACTCAGGAACGGTAGTAGGGAAGCTTGAAGGTGACCGAGAATCTACTTTGGGCTGGATTGACTGTATGCGCGATAGCTTTATTAAAGAAGATCGCTCAAGAGGTATTTTCTTTGATCAGGACTTTGGGTCAATGCCAGGGATGCTACCTGTAGCTTCAGGCGGAATCCATGTCTGGCATATGCCAGCACTTGTAAATATATTTGGTGACGAC
Organism: Candidatus Pseudothioglobus aerophilus; assembly: GCA_014384565.1. Lineage (GTDB taxonomy): Bacteria > Pseudomonadota > Gammaproteobacteria > PS1 > Pseudothioglobaceae > Pseudothioglobus > Pseudothioglobus aerophilus. The sequence goes on along the minus strand of JACNFO010000027.1, from coordinate 38,037 downwards.
TCAGTCCTCCAATTTGGCGGCGGAACACTCGGTCACCCATGGGGTAATGCGGCAGGTGCTGCTGCAAATCGAGTTGCTGTTGAAGCATGTGTTGAAGCAAGGAACGCTGGAAAAGACTTAGAAAAGGAATCTAAAGAAATTCTTACTAGTGCAGCCAAACACTCACCTGAGCTTAAGATTGCAATGGAGACATGGAAAGAGATTAAATTTGAGTTCGATACCGTTGATAAGCTGGACATAGTGCACAAGTAATGCATCAATCAATTTTTATTATAAGAAAAACTAATATAAGGAAAATATTATGAGCAAAGTTCAAGATTACCCATCACGCCTTGGTGATAACTCGAGTAGAAAGTTTGAAACATTTTCATACTTACCTGCAATGAATGATAAACAAATTCGACAACAAGTACAGTACATTGTTGATCAGGGTTACAACCCTGGTGTAGAGCATACTGAAGTTGAAAATGCTATGGAAAATTACTGGTATATGTGGAAACTTCCTTTATTTGGTGAGACAGATGTTGATACAATTCTTGCGGAATGTAAGGAGTGCCATGATGCTAATCCAGACAACCATGTGCGTCTAATTGGTTATGATAATTATGCTCAATCACAGGGCGCATCCATGGTTATTTACAGAGGCAAAGGATTTAAATAATCAAGTAAAATTAGGTAAGCTTGATTGGATAAACCCCTGTCTAAGTGCAGGGGTTTTTTTTGAAGAGGATATAAAAATGAATGAATTAGATCAATACAAAATTGCAAAAGAACCTTTTTACCAACCTCAAAATGATGAAATAGATATGTATACCGCTGCGTATATGAATCGTATGCCGGTTATGCTGAAAGGCCCTACTGGGTGCGGTAAGTCTAGGTTTGTAGAATATATGGCGTATAAATTAGGTAAGCCTTTAATTACAGTTGCTTGCAATGAAGATATGTCAGCCAGTGATTTAGTAGGAAGATTTCTTCTTGATAAGGAAGGTACAATTTGGAAAGATGGTCCTCTTGCAATGGCCGCTCGTTATGGCGGTATTTGTTATCTAGATGAGGTCGTAGAGGCCAGGCAAGATACAACTGTTGTGATACACCCTTTGACAGATTATCGCCGAACTTTACCGCTCGATAAGAAAGGCGAGTTGATTGAAGCGCACCCTGATTTCCAATTGGTTATATCTTATAACCCTGGCTATCAAAATTTAATGAAAGACCTTAAGCAATCGACTAAGCAAAGATTTTGTGGTTTTAACTTTCAATATCCAGATGAAAAAACTGAGGCACATATTATTTCTAAAGAGTCCAGCGTTGATCCAAAAATAGCATTGAAACTAGTCCAAATCGCTCAAAGAGCTAGAAATCTTGTTGGCCATGGGCTGGATGAGGGAATATCTACTCGATTATGTATCTATGCAGGACAATTAATTGCTAACAAGGTTAATGAAAAGTCTGCCTGTAAAATTGCAATGGTTAATCCTATTACCGATGACTTAGATATTGTCGATACTCTTAATGCTGCAATCGACACTTTTTTTGACTAAGGATTAGTAATGAGTGCGGTTCAACTTTCCGATTTTGAACAAAAGTTTCGAGATTCCTCTGACATTCTTCATGATGCGCTTGCAGGGAGTTTTGTTGAAGCCTCTAAGGTTATGTCACCAAATGGACTTAAAGTCTATTTAGATGGTGCTGGTGCGCTTCATGCAATGGGTAAAGGTGAAGACATGGTCATCTCTTTCTTGGAAGAGACGCCTATGGTCGTTAGGGAGGTTGGTGAGTCCATAATTGGTGAGATTGTATTTTCAATTATGAAAATGTCTTCACAAACATCCTCTTCTGTCTTGGTGCTGATGATTGCAAGCCTTCCAAACGTTGCAAGGCGGATGAGTGACTTTGATCTATTAAAAGGCTACCTTAGGTTAATGGAGCGAATGATAGCTCTAGCCCCTAGAGGTATGAGGCCAATGCTAAATAATATTGATCAGTTGACTAGTAAACTTACTCTTGGCGGCCTAAGAAGATGGGTTCTTTATGGAGCTGAATCATTCAAACGAGATTTTAAAGCCCAAATTGCCTATTTTGAATTAAGTAGTTCAGAATCAATGCAAATACTTGAGCAGGAGAGGCGAGGAACGCTATTTATTGATAATCAAAGAAAGTTGCAGTTTTATCTTAGAGCGTTTTATAACCGTGATTTTTTTCTACGACCGACTTCAGGGGACTACGAAACTAAGAAAGGTCTAAGACCTTATATTGAATATGGAGTTATGCATATTCCAGATGCTTATGATGACTATAAGCATACTTCTGGAAGAATTGTTCCTGGTATAGATTGTTATAGGGCGGTTTGTGCTCATGCCGCAGCCCATATTATGGAAACGAGAGTGGCTTTTAAAGGGGATGAATTAAATCCTTTGCAAGTTGCATGCATTTCTCTAATAGAAGACTTAAGGGTTGAGCTCAATACATTAAAAAAATTTCCAGGTATGAAGAAAACTTGGATTGCGCTTCATCCTGAAGATGAGGACTTAAAAGATTTAAATCCATTCATAGTAGATCTGGTTGATTTTTCAAGGGCCGCACTAGATCAAAAATACACAGCAAAGCAGTCATTTAACAGTGATTTTCTTAAGTTATTTATTAAAAAAATGACCAAAATGCCTGAATCATCAGCAATGAGCTATGAGGTAGGTATGAAGTATTACGAGCTACTTAAGACTGAAACAGATGTGAAAATAAGCGCTTCCGCTCTTGTATCAACGCCAATTATATATAGAGATGATAATAGATATATTTGGGAGTACGAAGAGCTTGATTGGTTGTCAGAGGGCAATGATTATGTCCCTGTTAGTCAAAGACAGATACGTAAAAATGTCAATATTATGGAGATGTATAATGAGCTTGATGTTGAAACCGCAGGTGATGATGCGCAGGAAATTTGGACTTTAGAGTCAGAATACTTTCCTGATGAGCTCGATGGCGTAAGCATTAATGAGGTTGAGGGTAAGGAGCCAGTAAGTGAGCCTTTTCATTACAATGAATGGGATTATCAGCTTCAGCTCTATCGGCCAAACTGGGCAACTCTTTATGAAAGACGTCTGAGAAAAGGGGATCCAGAGTTAATTAATAAAATTTTAAAAACTCACAAACCTATTGCTAATCAACTTAAAAATGCGATTGACCGAATGCAGCCTCAAGGCCTCGTAAAACTTAAGAAGCAACAAGAAGGAAGTGAGCTTGATCTTGATGCATGCGTAACAGCTTTAGCAGATATTAGATCTGAAATAACCCCATCTGACAGGATTTATGTAAAGAAGGTGCAACATGTTAGAGATGTCTCTGTGAACTTATTAATGGACTTATCTGAATCTACCAATGATATGGTTATTGGAAGTGACAAAACAATTTTGGAGCTAATGAAAGAGTCAACTGCTTTACTTTCATGGGCAATTGACAAGATCGGAGATAATTTAACCATTTCAGGATTTGCATCAGATTCAAGACACGATGTTCAGTACTATCGCTTCAAGCCATTTTATTATAGTTTTAATGATGAAGTAAAGGGTCGATTGGCTGGAATAAAAGGTGGCCTATCAACCAGAATGGGCGCCGCAATAAGGCACGCTGGTGGAGATTTGTTGACTCAATCTTCAGCTAAAAAAATTCTTTTGATCTTAACGGATGGAGAGCCTGCAGATATTGACGTTGATGATCCACAGCATCTTCGCATGGATGCAAAAAAAGCGGTTGAAGAGTTACGAAGTCATGGAATTGTAACGTTCTGTATTAGTTTAGATCCCCACGCTGATGAATATGTTTCGAGAATTTTTGGTAAAAATCGTTTTATGGTAATTGATAATATTCAAAAATTACCTGAAAGGCTCCCTCAATTATTTATTTCATTAACTAAATGATGGTTGCTGAAGAAGACAATAATTTAATTGATTTTGATCCAAAATATCCTTGTATTTTGCCGGATGACTGGAAAGAAAAAAATTCCCCAAGCGTATATGAGATATTAGCGACAACAAATACACTCAAAAGAATGTATGCTGACAAAGTAAAAGAGATTGAAGAGGGCATTACTAGTAATAAACTAGGAGAAGAGGCTTTAAGAAATATTGCTACAAATTATCAAACTATAAAGTCGCTCCTTTTCCAGTCACGCTAGGATGAAAAAATTATGAATCTAAGTCAGTTCAATGAAGAGATCACAAGTTTAGACAAAGATTTTTTGAAGTCAATACTAGATGGCTCTGCTTTGGTGATGGTTCAAGACCAGTCATTGGGTTTGGGGAGTTCAAATGGGGCATTTGTTATTTTTTGGATTGAAGATGAGGTGTTTTCTTCAGTTGAAGATTTAAGAAGTTATTTGGCAGAAGAGGCTGAAGATCTTCATGTGAATTATTACAAACATAGTCCTCTTAGTAAGGAGTATTTCGAAGCTAAGTTATCTAGCCTAATGGATGAGTACGGCCAGACTGTATTTGTTTCTCAGCAAGGAGGCATGCCAGAGAAAAGCCTGATTAGTTCAAATGGTGATTTATTAGTTTTAAGTGAAGAAGACTATACTTTTAAATATGGCCTATACTTAAGCCTTGAAGATAATTTAAGCCCTAAGGTTTTAGCTTCAAAGGCAAAAACGTGGCTTCAATCAGGCGCTGCATACAATGACTATATCGCCGTTAATGTTTTTCGATTCAGTTCAATTGAATAGTTATTAAGTATATATTTTCATTTTTTTCAACCAATTCTTTCTAATAAGCTGGTAAGAAAAACTAGTATAAAATTGAACGAAAATTATTATTTAGACATGACTCAGCATCAAAACTTTCTAAACTCTCTTATTCAGCGTATCCGTATGGGGCGTTCAAATAAGAAAGTATCCAGTCCTGAAAGTATTATCACGCTTTGCAATCAGTTAGTAAGTAAAAATGGAGAGGCAACATTATTTTCTCTTGCAAAAATAATTTTGGAAGATTTTAATACTCTTTCAGAAGAGCAAAAAAAGTCATTTTTTTTGCAGTTTCTTGATCAGTTTGGCGTCGATCGGCCTATTCTCAAAAAGGCTCTCATTGAATTAAATATTGATGATGAAGGCCAGCTCAGGAAACTTCATCAATTAATTGAACCTAAGAGTCATGAGCTTCTTAGAAGATTAAATCAAGTCCCAAATGGAACGTCAGTGCTTTTAAAGATGAGGGAGTCATTGTTAGAGTGCATTAAAGTCTCTCCAGAGCTTAAATCACTTGATTCTGATTTTGTTCATTTATTTAAGTCTTGGTTTAATAGGGGGTTTTTAAGACTTGAGCGCATTGATTGGTCGACAAGTGCTAGAGTGTTGGAAAAAATCATGCAGTACGAAGCTGTCCATGATATTTCAGATTGGGAGGATTTGCAAAATAGGGTGGCTGCAGATGACAGAAGGTTGTATGCTTTTTTTCACCCAGCACTTCCAGATGAGCCTCTTATTTTTATTGAGGTTGCATTGATGGACGATACGCCAAATTCAATTATGCCAATTCTTGATACAAGCGTTAAACCAATTGATCCTTTTAGCGCCACAACAGCAGTTTTTTATTCTATCTCTAATTGTCAGATGGGACTAAAGAGCGTTTCTTTCGGGAGTTTTTTGATTAAGCAAGTAGTCACTGAAATTGAGAAGGAATTCAAACAAATCAAGCATTTTGTTACTCTCTCGCCTGTTCCTGGGCTGAAGAAATGGTCTAATAAAATTAACCTATTAGAAGATAAAGATTTGCCTGAAAATATAATTAATGATATCAGCGAGTGCTGTAAAGATAATAAGCCGAACCCTTTAGTATTAAATCGACTAACCTATTATTACTTAACTCAAGTTAAACGTAAAAATGGTCAAGCTATTAATCCTGTTGCTCATTTTCATCTTGGTAATGGCGCATCTCTTTATAAAATTCATACAGATGCAAATGTTAATCAAAGTGCTCTAGATGATTCTTGGGGGGTGATGGTTAATTACCTATATGATCTAGAGTCAGTTGCTAAGAACCATGAAGACTATGCAAATCAAGAGCCGGTTGCAGTGTCACCAAAACTTACAAAATCTATTCAAAATAATAAGAAAAAAATCTTAGC
>JACNFO010000027.1:28182-31567 GCA_014384565.1 Candidatus Pseudothioglobus aerophilus | reverse complement strand
AAGGAGGTCTTAGGAAGATTTACAAAAGAAATTGCTATGATAGTAGAAAACCAAATTAAATGAAGGATTCCAAAATAGACCCATCCATCAGGAAACATTACGTAAGTTCCAGCTGAAACAAAAAGAGCAGCAATTCCTAAATATAATAAGCGTTTAAGGAATTTTTTAAATTTAATGCCTTTGCTATGAGCAATAACCAAGCTAATTCCAACAGCGCTCAAGAAAAGAAAAACAATTAAGCAGCGCCATGCTATTCCAGCCCAATGAGTAAATAATCGAATATCAGAAAAGCCAAAAGAATTAAGATCATAGATAAAGTGAAAGGCAATCATCATAATGATTGCAATACCGCGCATTAAATCAAGTGCTGAATCTCTTGTATTGATCATCAAATAAATTTACTCAAACACTTGAGAGACATAATTTTTATCGATTGTTATGATGGACTCATCAAGGAGCTCAAGACATTTCGGTACAGCTAAAAAAACTGCTCCAAGACATACAGAAATTGCGACTGGTTTGCCTGGAAGATTGATAATTAAGCTGTTACCGCGAGTGCCTGCGATTTGCCGTGAAAGAATTGCTGTAGGAACGGTCCTTAGTGAAACAATCCTCATTTGCTCTGCAAATCCATCAAAGATTCTTTGACAAACTTCTTTAGTAGCCTCGGGCGTTACGTCTCGAGTAGTTGGACCAGTTCCACCTGTTGTAAGAATTAAATTACAACCAAGACTGTCACTCATCTCTTTGAGAGTTTTCTCTATTAAAGGCTGCTCATCTTCAATTATTTTTGAAACTACCTCATATGGGCTAGTTACTGCTTTTGATATCCATTCCTGCATGGCAGGTCCGCTAATATCTTCATATATTCCTCGCGCTGCTCTATCGGAAATAGTAAGGAATCCAATTTTAATTTTAGAATCGGTCATATAATCTATTAGCCTCCGGTAACGGGCGGAAAAAAAGCCACCTCATCATCTTCTTTAACAATCGTATCTGACGCCGCCATTTCTTGATTAACAGCGCACAAAATGTTATTTGGAAAGTTTTCACTCCCGTGTTTTTCAATAAGTTTTTGTTTGATAAAAGATATTGATACTGGAGCGTCAAAATTCATTAAGTCATGACTTGTCTTTAAGTTTTCTTTTAGGGAGGCAAAGTAGATAATTTTCATCCACCAATCTCCACCATTTGACTACTACTAATATTATCAATTACGGAGTCAAAGAAATGTTTTTCTGGTTTTTTTGTTATGGCGTTAACGATTAATTGCTTAATTTCTGTATCAGTCATTCCTGATCTAAGGACATCACGAAGTGATACTGAGTCTTTCTGACCAAGGCATAAAATGAGCTCACCTTTAGCTGTTAATCTGACGCGGTTGCAGCTACTACAAAAATTATTAGACACGGCTGATATTGTAGCAACACTGGTGTTGGTGCCTTTAATGTGAAGAGCTTTCGCTGGTCCATCAGTTTGCTGGGCTTTCTTGGATTCAAGTTTACTTCCAAACCTTTTAAAGACTCTTTCAAGAATATCTTTTTCACTGTAGTGTCTATCAACTGCTTCTATGCCTGCAAGCCCAATAGGCATAGTCTCAATAAAACGAATATCAATTCCTCGACCAATAGCAAAATCTATCATGGACTCAATTTCATCATCATTAACACCCTTCATGACGACCATATTAAGTTTGATAGGGCTCATTCCTGCAGATATCGCCGCATCGATTCCTTTGATAACTGTTGCCAAGTCACCGTCCCTTGTAATTTCTTTAAAGCGCTCTGGGATAAGAGAGTCAATTGAAATATTGGCTCGATTAACGCCATTAGCCTTTAACTTAAATGCTAGTGGCGGCAAAAGATGCGCGTTAGTCGAGAGCGGAATATCATTAAGCCCAGGGATTTCTCCAAGCATTTTAGTTAGCTCAAGAATATCTTTTCGTAAGAGCGGTTCTCCGCCAGTAAGGCGCACCTTTGTAACACCTAGCTCTGAAAATAAACGAACAATTTTTGCAATCTCCTCAAAAGAGAGGACCTGAGATCTTTTAGTGTGGGTTTGGTGATCCTCATCTCTACAATAATGGCATCTATAATTACAGTGGTCTGTAACTGAGACCCTTAGATAAGTGATTTCTCGATTGTATGGATCAATTAGCTTGTTCATTTTGGTAATATCCAGTGCCCAGACTTGCCGCCTTTCTTTTCTAAAAGCTGGACATTATCAATGAGCATGAAGCGATCAACTGCCTTGCACATATCATAAACGGTAAGAGCAGCAATACTTGCTGCAGTTAGCGCTTCCATTTCAACACCAGTCTTGCCAGTTAGTTTTGCTGTAGCAATTATGTCAATGCAGTTATTTTGAGTATTAGGTGTAAGATCTACGCTCACTTTAGATAGCATTAGTGGATGACAAAGTGGGATCAGATCTGAGCATTTTTTTGCAGCTTGAATCCCAGCGACTCTTGCAACAGCAAGGACATCACCTTTTTTATGGGAGCCAGAGACAATTAAGTCAAGCGTTTCAGCTTTCATTACTAATCGCGCGCAAGCCTTGGCTTCGCGTGCAGTCTCATTCTTATCGGAAACATCTACCATTTGCGCTTCACCATTTGCGTTTATATGGGTTAATTTACTCATCTTGTTAATTCACTCATTGAGTAGTAGTTAAGTATAGTCCCAGTTTCAAAGGTTGTATTTTCAGGTATCTCAATAATTCCATCAGCCCAAACAACCGAGCTCATAACATCTGAACCTTGTTTTGGGAAGAGATTCGCTAAAGGAGTCTCCGTTGAATGGTCAATACGAACGCGCGCATATTCACGCCTGGGCTTAGCACGTTTGCAGTCAAAGTTTGTTTTCACCTTTAAAATTTTAGATTCATAGTTACTGTTTCCTTGCATTTTTTTTATAAATGGCAATGAAAAAATACAAAAAGTTACGAAGCTTGATACTGGGTTTCCTGGCAGCCCAATAAATGGAGTCTGCTTAACTTTACCATAAGCCAAAGGTTTTCCAGGTTTCATTCGAATTTTCCAAAGATTTAACTCTCCAAGTTTTTCAACAGCAGGTTTAACGTGATCTTCTTCGCCTACTGAGACCCCACCAGTTGTCATAATTAAATCACACTGACTCTCAAGAGCTTCAAGTGCTTCACAGGTTGCGTCCAACTTGTCTTCTATATTTCCAAGGTTTATTACATCACATCCAACCTGCTTGAGAAGCGCTACAAGGGCGTAACGATTTGAGTTGTAAATTTTTCCAGGTGTCAAAAGGTTTCCAGGCTCCACCAATTCATCACCTGTAAAAAAAACACCTACTTTAATTTTTTTAAAAACGACCAGTTCACCTACACCAACTGAGGCGGCTAAAGAAATATCTTG
>JACNFO010000027.1:26432-27865 GCA_014384565.1 Candidatus Pseudothioglobus aerophilus | reverse complement strand
AAGTTTTCTTGTGCGACTTGGCTATCTTTAAGTGCAATAGTGTAGCCATCCATTGCGCTATTATCAAAACCGGGAACATTTATTGTTGAATGTATATCGCTTGCTAAAATTCTATCGAGTGAGTCATCCAAAGAAACGGCTTCTGTCGATGCTGTAACACAAGCAGAGTCGATTAGAAAGGACAAAGCATCATCTGCACTCATCAGCGAATCACTAAACATTACTGAGCTTGAGTTAGTGCTTTGACTATTCATTAGGCTCTATGGATTTAATATTCATACGGTATATTATACAATTGTAAGTAAATTTTCTAATTAAAAATAACTTGAAAAAAGCACAAGCATTAAGTGAATAAAATATCAAAAAATGAGATTTCAGCTGTCATCTTAGCTGGGGGTATGGGCTCAAGAATGGGCGGAAAAGATAAGGGGCTCATTGAGTTTCGAAACCTTCCATTAATTTCATACGCAGCCAGTGTTGCTAAGGATAGGGTAAGTCAAATATTTATAAGTGCAAATAGAAGTTTAGAGGATTATTCTAAATATGGAAAAGTAATAGAAGACGACTTAGAAGGCTATCAGGGCCCGCTAGCTGGAATTTCTAAAGCTTTAAAAGTCTGTACTTCTAATTATTTGTTGGTTCTCCCCTGTGATAGTCCAATGATTGATGTGACCTTAATCGATTCTCTTATTGAGAGAATGGAGTCTAGTGAGTGTGATATTTGTGTTGCTCATGACGGGCAAAGAATGCACGCAACCTTTGCGCTTATGAAATCAAATCTTAATGAAAGTCTTGATCAATTTTTAGCAGAAGGGGGTCGTAAAATGGCTCTCTGGTATCGTCAGCAGCAAACTGAAAGAGTTAATGTCTCAAGTCATTTAGAGCTGTTAACTAATTTAAACAGTCCAGAAGACTTTAATATTTAAGATTTCCAGCGATTTTTTTGCTTTTCATCTTTGGATCTCGCGCCAACCCATTCTTCATTATTTTCTGTTACTTCTTTTTTCCAAAAAGGGGCATCAGTTTTAAGGAAATCCATAATGAAATTACACGAGTCAAAAGCTTCTTGACGATGCTTGCTAGTTGTTATAACCAAAACTATTTGATCGTTAACATCAAGAGTTCCAATGCGGTGAATAATCGTGACATTTTCAATTTCCCATTTATCTCTTGCCTTTTTAACAATTGATTCTAAAGATTTTTCAGTCATCCCTGGGTAGTGCTCAAGAGTCATAGAGCTAAGCGATTTCGGTTGCAGGTCTCTAACTGTTCCAACAAAACTTACAACAGCGCCAATACTAGAATTATTGGCCTTAGCAAGCTTAACTTCAGTGGTTAAGTCGAAGTCATCGGATTGAATGAGAATTTTATCCATTCTTTGATTTTATCTTTATTAAGATTATTACTGGAATTAAATATTTAAAAATGACTCA
>JACNFO010000027.1:22525-25999 GCA_014384565.1 Candidatus Pseudothioglobus aerophilus | reverse complement strand
ATGAAGGCATTGAGAATTGTTCCCATCCCAGGTTTTTGTTTAAGCGGAATCCACATGAATAATACAAATATACTAATCACAAAAGTAGCAAAGCCAATTGACCAATTTGTAAGATTTGATATCCCTTGAGCTAATACAGTGTATGGGCCAACACCAGCACCACTAGTTATTAAAAGACTTTCTCCAAGACCAAATAAAAATAATCCAAATACTAAAAATATAAAAGTTAGGGGCTTAGGCTTAAGATTAAATGAGTCTTCAGAGCTCCAAGCAACTTTAGGAATTGTTTTAATAGTAAAGGTCTCAGAAAAAAGTTTCATAGATCATTGAAGCTGAAAAAATTACAATAATAATACAGTTGTTTATGCCAACTCTAGTGCTGTGTATTAATTATTATATTTATCTTCTAAGTTTCAAGTTTTAATGATTATCATAGGTTTATTGAAAATGAACTCCTAAATTATTAATGCGAACAAGCCAATCCTCATGAAAACAATTCTTACTCAATCAGCAATACAAGACTTTAAAGATGAGGGCGTGGTTGTTCTTAGGGGTGTTTTTAACGATTGGATTGATACTTTATCTAAGGGCGCTAACTCTCATATTAAGAACCCAAGTGAAGGCGCATTGGTTCATAAAGGAAAAGATTTTCAAGGCAAGTTTTTGGAGGATTTTTGTAATTGGCAGCGGATTCCTGAGTATAAAGACTTTGTATTAAATTCACCCCTTGCTTCGATTGCTGCAGACTTAATGGCGTCAAAATCAGTGCAATTTTTTCATGACCACTTTTTTTATAAAGAGGCGCTCTCAGGAGCCCCTACTCCTTGGCATCAAGATCTGCCTTATTACTGCGTTTCAGGACATCAAACGGTCAGTTTTTGGCTGCCTCTTGAGTCAAGAGAGAAGAGTGTTTCATTGAGATCATTGGCAGGAAGTCATCATTTAAATAAAGAGATTAGGCCAACAAGCTGGGCTAACAACGAGAGCTTTTATGAAGATAATAACGCTTTTATGGATATGCCAGATACTGATAATGGTGATTTTAAAATCAAGCAATGGGAAACTGAGCCAGGTGATGTTGTTGCCTTTAACTTTAAGACAATACACGGTGCAAAAGCTAATAAGGTTGATGGTATAAGCCGTACTCTTTCGTTTCGTTTGCTTGGGGATGATGCGGTTTATCGAAATAGACCAGGCCGAACTTCACCTAATTTTCCAGGTATTAGCCAGAAAGATGGTGAACGATTAAGGGAGGACTGGTTTCCTATTATTTGGGGTAATTGAGATCATGGATTTAGCAAATTACTCTTTGGAGATTCTAACTTTTTTATTTTTGGTTGGTATGGCTGCAGGATTTCTTGATACCTTGGTTGGAGGAGGTGGTCTGTTAGCAGTGCCTGCATTACTATTAAGTGGGATTCCACCTATCTACGTCCTGGGAACAAATAAATTTCAAGGGAGTATGGGCACTGGAATTGCAACACTCCTCCTTTTTCGTAAAAAAAAGTTGAATTGGAGTGCTATTAAATATTTAATGTTAGTGTCTTTTATTGGCTCGGTAATAGGCGGAGTCATAGTTCAGTTCATTGACACCAAGGCGCTCTCTTTTGCAATACCAATAGTACTGGTATTTATTTCAATTTATTTTATTATCTCACCTAAGCCTAATACATCTTCTAAGGGCAGTATATCTAGTAAGAGCTTTGACAAATATGCGGTTCCAGCCGTTGGTTTTTATGATGGTATGTTTGGACCTGGCGCAGGATCTTTTTTTGTAATGACAGCGGTTATGCTTAAAAAACTTGAAATTATTCAAGCAACAATTCTAGCAAAGCCATTAAATTTTGCATCAAATATTGCTGGATTTATAGTTTTCTTTAGTTTTGGCCATATAGCCTTTTTAATTGGCCTAATAATGATGGCAGGACAATTAATAGGCGCTTTTTTTGGAACCCATTATTTATTGAAGGCTAACCCACTTGTTATTCGGTTTTTAATTGTTATTATTTCAATTTCAATGCTTGCTCGGTATTTGTACTCTCTTATTTAGCATTAATACTGTCAAAAATAAGATTCTCTTAAGCGTATCATTTGCTCAAACTACAGATTAAGGTAGTATTTTTCAACATTGGAAATTATGGAGTATAGAGTAGAATCTGATTTTCTAGGTGAAATGAAAATACCTAGTGATGCTTATTACGGTATTCATACCAAGCGCGCAGTTGATAATTTCCCCATTGCTGACGTTGCTATTTCAGTCTATCCAAATATTGTTATTGCTTATGCCATGGTTAAACTGGCTTGTGCTCGTGCCAACAACCAACTAGGATTATTAGATGATGATATCTACCATCCAATAGTCGCTGCTTGTGAGAGGATTATCAACGGTGAGTTTCATGATCAGTTTGTAGTTGAGATAATCCAGGGTGGCGCCGGCACTTCAACCAATATGAATGCAAATGAAGTGATTGCCAATGTAGCACTTGAAATGATAGGGAAAGAAAAAGGAGATTATGATGCCATCTCCCCGCTTATGCATGTAAACATGTCACAGTCAACGAATGACACCTATCCGACTGCCTTATTGGTTGGATTTTTAAAAGAGTATGACCCTCTATTGGAGGCAATCAAAGCTCTATCTGATTCTTTTCATGCCAAAGGCGTTGAGTTTGCTGGGGTCATTAAAATGGGGCGAACACAGCTTCAAGATGCTGTGCCAATGAGCCTTGGACAGGAATTTACTGCTTTCGGTAATACTTTATTAGATGACATTAAAAGGCTTAATGAGATGTCACAATTATTTTTAGAGGTTAATTTAGGAGCTACCGCTATTGGAACTGGAATTAATAGCCATCTAGATTATCCAAAAATAGCAGTAGAGGCTTTGGCAGAATTATCTGGACTGCCTTTAGTGCTGGCTCCAAACCCAATTGCTGCAACCTCTGACACAAGTGCCTTTGTGTCATTCTCATCTGTTTTAAAGCGAGTAGCTATAAAACTTTCAAAAATATCTAACGACTTAAGATTGTTATCATCAGGCCCAATTGCTGGTTTTAATGAGATAAACCTTCCTGCTGTTCAAGCTGGATCATCAATTATGCCTGGGAAAGTTAATCCTGTTATCCCTGAGGCTGTTAATCAAACTGCTTTTCAAGTAATTGGAAATGATTTAGTAATTACTTTGGCAGCTGAAGCTGGTCAAATGCAGCTCAATGCTTTTGAGCCTGTTTTAGCCGTAAATATATTACGCTCATTACGCTATATGACAAATGCGATGGTTATGCTAAGGACAAAGTGTGTGGACGGAATTACAGCTAACGTTGAAGTTTGCGCAAGATATGTTGAACAAAGTCCTGGGATAGCAACATTTTTTACGCCTCATTTAGGCTATAAAGAGTCAGCTCGTATTGCCAAAAAAGCTCTAAAAGATGGAATGACTGTTCGAGAAATTATTATTCAAGAGGGGCTTATGAC
>JACNFO010000027.1:20571-21945 GCA_014384565.1 Candidatus Pseudothioglobus aerophilus | reverse complement strand
ACTGCCAGCGATAAAGCCTCAGCATAAGAAGAAATAAAAGAAAGAATAATAACAATTGGAATTATTAATACTAATCTAAACACGGCAGTTAATTTGTTAGATTTTTCTGGGTAATCAATCTTTAGGTTTACTGGGTATTGCTTCATTTTTAATCCTCTTAGAAAATTATTTACCAATATAAAAAACTTCTTGTATCTCTCTGTTAAATGCTAATGCAATTTTGAACGCTAACTCTAGAGATGGGGTGTACTTGTATTTCTCTATTGCAACAACTGTTTGTCTGGAAATACCAACCAAATCAGCAAGTTCTTGCTGCGTCATCTCGTTATTATTAAACCTGAGTTTTCTGACAGAATTTTCTATATTGATTTTTTTCTTAGCCATTGTGAATAACTATTTATAGAGATATATTTTCAAAAAAGTACTACAGATGCTTGCTAAGAACACTGAAAAAGTTATAGCAATTATTCCAAAGTTTATAGGCAGGTTAAACCATCCTAATAGAGTAAGAATAATTACAAGGGAGATACCAAATATGACACTGCTTAACCTTAAAGCATAGAACTCAATGATATTATCCCTTTCATCTACGACATTTTTTTCTTTGCTCTGAGTCATGATTGCTGAAACTATGTGGATAACTATGGCAAAAAAGATAGCTGCAAGTATGGATATTCCAATGCCTTGAACAAGCACTTGAGTAATTGAAGCGATACTCATATTAGCGGCTGCATTTAATTTAGAGTACATCCAAGTAATTGCTATTGCTACTGCAATTATTTCGGTTAAAGTATTTCTAATTTTTATATTCATATCTATATTTATAAGTTATTTAATATGTAAATTATAACATACTTAATGTAATGTATAACATACTTTATGTCAATAATATAATACATATTTGAGGTCGAGCTTACTATAATTTATGAGGAATAATAAAATTTGTATGAAAATGCTTCCATTCATAGCGCTCAGGATAATGACGTCTATAATCTTCAAACTTCGAACTGTCTTTGAGGACTTCATGGTCATCAAAGAATGAGTATATTGAGTTGAGTGTTTCATGAAGAGAGCTTTCATTAATGACTCTTATTTGAGGGTTAATAAGCGACTCAATTTCATTATTAAATGGAGCTTTTGTAAAGCTACATAACTCTTTATAAATCATAAAACTACCCATAAATTTTGCATCTATTGAGTGCCCTGCAATGTGAGGTGTCGCCCAGTATGCGTTGCTTTGAAGTTTAGGATTAATATTGGGCTCGTTTTCCCAGCAGTCTATTATATTTTCTTTTGTTTTGGCTTTTTCCCATAGGCTTTCATCGATTATGCCTCCTCGAGCTGCATTGATTAATATTGCATCTTCTTTAATAA
>JACNFO010000027.1:0-20103 GCA_014384565.1 Candidatus Pseudothioglobus aerophilus | reverse complement strand
GTTCCGTCAAGGAGCTGTTTGTTGACTTTGGTTCTTGATCTGACAATAAGTATCTCGTAATCTAATAAACTCTCTCGGGTAATTAGCCTGCCTGGAAGGGTAGTAATTTCACCAAAACCAGAGAAGATTTCTTTGTAACCCCATACTGCATCATCAATCATTAGCTTCATGGGCCAATGCTCCAGTCAATAGCTTCTTGATTCGTTGACGTAAGGTAACTGTTTGTTTTAGAGAAATGCCCAGAGCCAAAGAAGCCTTTATAAGCTGAAAAGGGAGAAGGGTGAGGAGCGCTAAGTATCAGATGTTTATTGCTGTCAATTAATTCAGATTTCTTATTTGCATAAGCGCCCCATAAAATAAACACTAAATTATTCTTATGACTACTTAAAATTTTAATGACTTGGTCTGTAAACTTTTCCCAGCCCAGACTGGCATGCGAAGCAGGGCAATTTTTCTCGACTGTAAGAACGCTATTAAGAAGAAGAACGCCTTGATTAGCCCACGAGACTAAATTTCCATGCTCCGGTTTAGAGAAGCCCACATCATCACTTTGAAGCTCCTTAAAGATATTTCTAAGTGATGGCGGAATAACAATACCCTTTGGAACTGAAAAGCTTAAGCCTTCTGCCTGACCTTCTCCATGATAAGGATCTTGTCCTAGTATGATTACTTTGGTTTTTTCAAAGCTTGAATACTCTAGTGCTTTGAACCAAGAGTCTTCGGGCGGGTAGATATTTAAATTCATTTTTAATTGAAGATAAGAATCTAAAGCTATGAAATATTGCTTGTCTTTTTCAGGATTTAAATAATCTGACCAGCCACTTTTAAAATGGGTCATAATGTTTGATGATTAACTAATATGACTCTCTATTATATCAAGGAATAAATATGACAGACTGGCACAGTAGATGGGAGAGCAATAAAATCGGTTGGCACGCAGACCAAGTTAACCAGAATTTGATTGATTATTTTTCAAAGCTTGACTTAGTCGATGGCGATAAGATTTTTGTGCCACTTTGTGGTAAGAGTGTTGACATGTTCTATCTATTAAAAAGAGGTCTCAGAGTTGTCGGCGTAGAGATGAGTGAGATTGCTATTGAGCAGTTTTTTAGCGACAATAAATTAGAATATTCTGTTTCCAAAGTTAATGATTTAATACTTTATGAGGGTGATAGAATTCAAATATTCTGTGGCGACTTTTTTACTTTAGAGGCAAGCCACTTAGTTAACGTCAAAGCTGTTTATGATCGTGCTTCACTTATTGCCTTAGATAAGGCGTTAAGACAAAAATATGTTAATCATTTAAATGATATAATATCAAAAGATGTGAGGGTGTTATTGTTAACTTTGAACTATCCTCAACATCAAAGGGTTGGTCCGCCTTTTGCTGTTAGTAAATTGGAGGTTGACTTACTATATGGTGGTTCGTTTCAGTGTCAAGAACTTCAAAATATTAGTGATATTGAAAATGAGCCAATGTTCCTACTTCAAGGAGTAGATTTTGTTGAAAAAGCAGTGTATTGTCTGCAAAAAGTGAGAATTTAATGGCTAAAAA
The DNA here is from genome assembly GCA_014384565.1 of Candidatus Pseudothioglobus aerophilus. Lineage (GTDB taxonomy): Bacteria > Pseudomonadota > Gammaproteobacteria > PS1 > Pseudothioglobaceae > Pseudothioglobus > Pseudothioglobus aerophilus. The sequence goes on along the minus strand of JACNFO010000027.1, from coordinate 18,548 downwards.
AATGACGGGCATAGTCGCCCAATTTGGTACAAAAGGTTACGGATTTATTACGGGTGACGATAATGAAAAGTATTTCGTTCACCAGAAAAATGTTTTCAATAAATCACGTTTAAGAAGTGATACGAGAGTTAAATTTAAAGTTGAAAACACTGACAAAGGTTTAGTTGCTATTGATGTCAAGTTAGAGAAGGTTGCTCAAGAGTCAGAGCCATTAACTGATAATGATATTAAAGCAATGTTTGGAGTCTTATTGGTTTTTCAGTTGATTATTGCTTACTTTGTTTTTATTGCTTAAATGAAAAAACTGTTTGTCCTAAGTGTGATAGTTGTAATTTCTGTTTCTGGGTGTTTTTCAACGCCTGCTAGAGAAGTTACTAATATCTGTAATTTGCTGGATGAGAAGGTGAGTTGGTATCGAGCAGCTAAGCTGAGTGAGGAGAAATGGAAAGTGCCGATGCATTTGCAGATGGCAATCATTCATCAAGAGTCTCGCTTTGCTTCAAAAGCGAAACCACCACGAAATAAAATTTTTGGAATCATACCTGGTGCAAGGCCAACAGATTCATTTGGCTATACCCAGGCTAAAAAAGCCACTTGGGACTGGTATCAACTTAAAACTGGTAACAAGACTGCTAAGAGAGATGATTTTGCTGATGCGATTGATTTTGTTGGTTGGTATGCTAACCAGTCTTCATTGCGCTCTAAGATAAGTAAGACAGATGCATATCGCCAGTATCTTGCATACCATGAGGGCCATGGTGGCTTTAATAAGAAAAGCTATGAAAGCAAAGCCTGGTTAATTGATATCGCAAAAAAAGTTGAAAGCAAATCTAACACCTATAAGACTCAGCTTTCCCAGTGCAGGGATGAGCTCGATAGTAATAGAATCTGGACGCTTTTCTAGTTCATATTGCTAATGTGGCTTAATGCATTAGAATCCCTCCGCTTCTTAACCATATGAAAGCGGTTCATCAGCCACACTAGATCAAATAAAAGATAAGTAAAGTTAATTTATTAAAGTTGCTGCTGGTTAAGCTTTGCGTATTCCCCTGAGGCTTTGATAAGCTCTTCATGGGAGCCTTGCTCAATAATCTCACCCTCCTTTAAAACGATGATACGGTCTGCATTTTGAATTGTGCTTAATCGATGAGCAATAATGATTGTGGTTCGACCTTTCTGCATTTTAGTGATTGCTGATTGAACAAGTTTTTCAGTTGCAGAGTCGAGCGCTGAGGTTGCCTCATCAAGAATTAAAATAGCACTATCTTTTGCAATTGCCCTGGCAATGGAAAGTCTTTGGCGCTGACCGCCTGATAGGGTTACGCCGTCTTCACCTATGTCAGAGTCAAATTTATCATCCAGTTTTTTAATGAACTCTATTGAATTGGATACATTCGCTGCATTAATAATTGAATCCATTGGCATTTTTTCTTTCTGCCCAAAGGCGATATTGCCACTAATAGTGTCATTAAATAGTCGTACATTTTGATCGACAAAAGAAAAATTCGATCTGAATGATTCTAAATCATAGCTATTAATATCTTCACTATTTATAGTAATTTTTCCTGCAGTTGGGCTGTAGAAGCGTATTAATAGGTTGACTAGAGTTGTTTTCCCACTCCCTGTCGAGCCTACGAGTGCAACTGTCTCACCTTGCTTGATACTTAGAGTGATATTTTTTAATGAGGGCTTATTGATAGAATAAGAGAAACTTACATTGTCAAAATAAATATCTCCAGTTGCTTGATTCATTTTTTTACTACCAAGATTAGGCTCAGCTTTTTCATCAATTAAATTAAAAACACTAACTCCAGCTATCATTGCTTGTTGTAAAGGTTTGTTAATATTAATCAGAGTCTTGGCAGGTTTGATTAACATACCCATTGCAGTAAAGTAAGCTAAAAAATCACCAGCAGTCATCACTAGGTATGTAGATGATAAATAAACAACAAAGCCTAAAGCCAGTCCAATTAAAGCGTTTACTATCGAAGTATTAAGACCGCTTGCCATATCAACTTTAAATCTTTGCTGGCGAATCATATTAATAATATTAAAAAATTTATTTTGCTCACTAGCCTGGGCGTTATATATTTTTATTAGGTCATTCCCTGAAATATTTTCATCAAGAAGATGGGTCATTTTCCCCATTGATTCTTGAACTTTTTTTGAACCTTTTCTAATTCTAGCGGTAGATATTTTTACTGCGAAATACACGAGTGGAAGGAGAATTAAAAGAGTAAGGCTTAGAAGAGAATTTTTGTAAAATAGGTAAGCTGTTAATATGACAACAGTAAATGAAGATTTTATAAATTCTAGCCAAATAGTTGATGCTGCAGCAGAGATTTGTTCAACATCAAAGGTTAACTTAGAGAGTGTCTCTCCGGTTGTATTGTTATCAAAGTAAGCCTTAGGGAGTTTGAGAATTTTTTTAAACATATCAACTCTAAGGTCTAAAATTACTTTGTTAGAAATCCAAGAGCTTGCACTAATTGATATCAAGGCGAATATAGAGCTCATTGCAATCACAATGAATAGAATTAATGAGTATGAAAATGCAGCATCACTAGAGCGATTAGATGAGAATAATGTATCAACTATTTGGCCCGTAATTTCAGGTATTGAGGTCTCCAATACCGTAGCAAAAACCATCATTATTGAGGTAAAGGCAAGTTTTCCAATATGGCCTTTTAAGTATGGAAAGAGTCTCTTTACGAATTGTCTATAACCCATCGTGATTTGTTTGTTTGGATGTGCCCATATTCTACCTAATTTTGTGTATCATAACTATTTCAAACTTTGTTAGTTTTGCATGACAAAATACATCTTTATAACTGGTGGTGTTGTTTCTTCTTTAGGCAAGGGGATAGCCTCCGCCTCCCTGGCTTCAATTTTAGAAACACGAGGCCTAAACGTTACCCTTCTTAAATTAGATCCTTACATAAATGTTGACCCTGGAACAATGAGTCCATTTCAACATGGTGAGGTCTTTGTCACAAACGATGGTGCTGAAACTGATCTAGACTTAGGACACTATGAGCGATTTGTTCGAACTCAACTCGGGAAAAAGAACAACTTTACAGCTGGAAGGGTATATAAAAATGTCATAGAGCGTGAGAGAAGGGGTGATTATCTTGGCGCAACGGTTCAAATTATTCCTCATATTACTGATGAAATAAAAAAATTAATGAAAGAGGGCGTTGATGATGCAGATATAGCCCTTGTAGAGATTGGCGGAACAGCTGGTGATATTGAATCCCTACCATTTTTAGAAGCTATTCGGCAGATGAGTTTGGAGCTTGGGCGTGAGAACACTTTATTCATTCATTTAACGCTTCTTCCTTATATTAAGGTCGCAGGTGAGCTAAAGACTAAGCCAACACAGCACTCTGTAAAAGAGCTTCGAGGGATTGGAATTCAACCAGACATCCTTATTTGCAGATCAGAATATGCACTAGAAGACTCAGATCGTAAGAAGATTGCTTTATTTACAAATGTTGCTGAGAATTCAGTTTTTATATCTTTGGATAAGGATACTATTTACAAGGTTCCTGAAGATCTTCATGAGCAGGGCCTTGATGATGTTGTTGTATCCAAATTGGGAATTAAATGTGGTGCAGCAGACTTGTCAGAGTGGAAGAATGTTGTTTCAAAATTAGAGAGACCTAATCATAGCGTTGATATTGCTATGGTTGGAAAGTATATGGATTTAACAGAGTCTTATAAATCTCTTTCAGAAGCACTAATTCATGCTGGAGTTCATACACAGACAAAGGTAAATATTCATTATTTTGATTCTGAAGAGATCGAAAAAAATGGTGCTGGCGCCTTAAGTAAAATGAGCGCAGTACTAGTGCCTGGTGGATTTGGATTACGCGGAATAGAGGGAAAGATTAAAGCAGTTCAGTTTGCTCGTGAAAACAATATTCCTTTCTTAGGAATTTGCTTAGGCCTTCAAGTTGCTGTAATTGAGTTTGCTCGAAATATGGCGCAAATGGATGGAGCAAACAGTACAGAATTTGATGAAAACACAGAGTATCCTGTGATAGGGCTTATTACTGAGTGGCAAGATGAAAATGGAGAAACTCAAAAGCGTGATTCAGAGTCACACTTGGGCGGAACTATGAGGCTCGGTGGTCAAGAGTGTGAGTTAGTTAAAGGCAGCCATTCTCAAAAAATTTATGGATCAGATAAAGTAGTAGAGAGGCATCGACATAGGTACGAAGTTAATAATAATCTTATCTCTAAAATTGAAGAGTCCGGCCTTAAAATTTCAGGAAGATCTTCTGATGGCCTGTTGGTTGAAATGGTTGAAATTAAAGAACATCCTTGGTTTGTCGCTTGCCAGTTTCATCCAGAATTTACTTCTACGCCTAGAGATGGTCATCCTTTATTTGAAAGTTTTATCAAGGCAGCAAAACAAGCTCATAATCTAATACTCTCTTAAGTTTTATTTGTATTAAACTTTAAACATTATTAAAATTTTGTCCAATGATAAAAACTGATGTAGTTATTTTGGGTGGAGGAGTAATAGGCTTAGCTATTGCCCTAAAGATGCTTAATACTGGCAGAGAGATAATTCTTTTAGATCCTGAAGAGCCAGGAACTGGAACCTCTTATGGTAATGCTGGAACAATAGCTGAATATGCGGTTCTTCCTGTTGGGTCTCCTGAAATTATAAAAAAACTACCATCTTTATTGTTTAATAAAAATAGTCCTATTTCTGTAAAGCACTCTGAAATTCTCTCATTAGCCCCATGGCTGATTAGGTTTTTGTACCAATCCATGCCCAAGCAAGCTGCTAAAAACGCCCAGGCAATTACAGATCTTTTGGCAAACTCACGACTTCGTTGGGAAGAGCTTGCAGATCAGATAAATGGTAAATATTTATTAAATAGGAATGGCAATATCTACTTATATAAAACAGATTCTTCTTATGAGTCTGGCTTGAAGGATATTAATAATCGGAAGAAGTATGGTTTAAATGCCGAAATGTTAAATCCATCAGAGCTCAATAAGCTAGAGCCAAATTTGAATTTTTCTGAGGGCGGTGCGTCTTATTTCCCAGATGGAGCTTACATGAGCGACCCTGGAAAAATGACAAAACTATTGTTAGATGCTAGTGTTAAAAAAGGTTGTCAAGTTATTAAAAAAGCAGCCAATAGAATTGAAAGGAGTAGTGAGGGGATTAAAGTAACTTTAGCAGATAAATCAGAAATTATTTCTAAACATCTAGTCATAGCAGCTGGGGCATACTCCAAGAAATTTGCAAAACAGGCTGGAGACAATATTCCTTTAGATGCTGAGCGTGGTTACCATGTTGAGTATGATATGAATGATCCATTATTAAATAGACCTTGTTGCTCTGCAGAGAAGGGATTTTATATGTCTCCAATGACCGGAAGATTAAGAGTTGTTGGAACTGTTGAGCTGGGAGGACTCAGTCCAGAAATCTCTAGGCATAGAGTAGATCACTTAGAAAAAGGAGCTTTAAGTTTTTTTCCAGACCTAGGAAAGCCAAGTAGGGAGTGGCTGGGTTTTCGCCCATCAATTCCAGATAGTAAGCCAGTTATTTCTCAATCTAGTAAAGGTAATGACATTGTTTACGCATTTGGACATGGCCATATTGGGCTAACTTTGGCGCCAGTTACCGCAGAAATTGTTGAGTCAATTATTACAAAATCTAAGCCTCCACTTCCAATTTCTGAATTTTCAGTCCAAAGGTTTTGATAATCACAGCTTTAACTTTTTTAAAGAATAATTCTACTTCTTTTTAACGAATTTCATTAGGCGTTTCTTTTTTTGAACTTGTCGGGCTGAAAGAATATTCTTCCTATCTTTAAATGGATTTTCACCACTTTTATATTGGATTTTTACAGGCGTATTTGTAAGCTTTAAAGATGTAATAAAGAAATTCTTTAAAAAGCGTTCATAGCTACTTGGAACGCTATCAACATGATTGCCATGAAAGGTAAAAGTTGGTGGGAAAACATCAGATTGATTTACAAACTTTAATCTAAGTCGTCTGCCAGCAACAGGTGGAGGTGAGTGGGCTTTATTAGCTTGCTCTAGAATTCTATTGAGTTGCGAGGTTGGGTGTCTGCCACCAGCATGCTCAAAAGATCTTTTAATGGGTCCAAATAATTTTCCAACACCAGATCCGTGAAGCGCAGAGATATAATGAACTGAGGCGTAGTTTATAAATGAAAGCTTAATGTCGAGCTTTCTTTTTACTTCACTTTTTTGATAATCATCCAAACCATCCCACTTATTAATTACTATTAAAAGTGCACGACCTTTGTCTGCTATCATTCCTAAAAGAGTAGCATCTTGTTCAGTCACTCCTTCGTGCGCATCCAAAACTAAAATCACTACATGTGAATCTTCAATGGCATCTTTAGCCTTAATAATACTAAAAATTTCAACTTTTTCGCTAACACTTCTTTTGCGCCTTATTCCAGCTGTATCAATTAAAGTGTATTGCTGACCTTCGCGTTCAAAGGGGATAAAAATCGAGTCACGAGTTGTTCCAGGAAGATCCACTGCCATAACCCTCTCTTCCCCCAATATCCGGTTTATGAGTGTTGATTTACCAACATTAGGTCTGCCTAAAACAGCTACTGCAATTCCCTTAACTTCTGGGATTATGTCTTCTGTAGCAGCGGGAAGCAGAGGAATTGTCTTTTCAATGAGATCTGGAATTCCTTGATTATGCTCAGCGGATATAAGGAAAGGATCCCCTAAACCAAGTTCATAAAATTCTGCAGCTGAACTTTTATTTAAGCCTTCGGCCTTATTGCATACTAAGATAATGTTTTTTCGGAGTTTTCTAAGCTGAGAAGCAATATCTAGATCAAGAGAAGTAACACCATCTTTATTACTGACAATAAAATAAATAACATCAGACTCATTAAGCGCATTGAGCACTTGAGCATGTATCCCAGAATCAATAACTGATTCCTCATGTGTCATACCACCAGTATCAACAATTGTGCAATGAATGCCATCATCAAGCTCGATATTAACGTATTGACGATCACGCGTTAACCCTTCAAAATCAGAAACAAGTGCCTGACGAGAATTACTAAGACGATTAAATAATGTCGACTTACCTACATTAGGTCTGCCAACCAATGAGATGATAGGGTAGCTCACAATTTTTTAAAAATTTATATTAATTCAGATCGTCTAACTTAATCTGAATTAGTTGGGTAAGGCTTGAGTTAGCAGTAATATTTTCAATTGCAAGGCTATAGTATTTTTTAGCTTCTTCTTTGTTGCTAAGATCCAAATAAATATCACCAGTAAGATTATAAAATAAACCAGAGAACCCTTCCCCAGCTTCAATATCAAGAATTGCAAGTGCTTCATTATGTTCACCAAGTTGCAAGTGAAGTGAAGCAGATCTTAAAATAGCAGTTGAAGCGATAACAACATTTTCACGACTTATCAAAGGCTTTAGAGCGTCAAGAGCAAGAGCATAATTACCAGCTTCAAATAAATATTTAGCCATTAAGAACGTTGCTTGATCAGCGTAACTGCTTGAAGAGTGATCCTTAATAAGCTTATCGTAAGCTCCAATATTAGTGGAATCTGATGCATAACTTAAATATAAAGTTCTAGCATTCAAAGCTTGACTATCTTGATAGTCACCATATGAATTCCAGCCAAATACTCCTGCAAGACCAAGAATTGCTCCACCAATAATTTGCTTGCCGTTACTATTCCACCATTTTTTAATTTTGTCGACTTGTTCTTCTTCCGTGTCGCTAATTTCTATAAAATTTTTCATAATATCTCCTGAAGATGCTGAATGATACCCTCAAGCTTAATCGATTGCTGGACTCCTTGGCCTTTTAAGGGTTTAATACTCAACTGATTGCTTGATAACTCTTCCTCTCCAAGAATTAAAGCGAAGTCAGCATTAGACTTATCTGCTTTTTTCATTTGGCTTTTTAAGCTCCCCATGCTTATGTCATTACTAAGTGTAATGTTAGGGAGGGCCTGAAGAATTTTTTTGGACAGCTTCATTGACTCAATCTGTGCCTTATCACCTAGGACAACAAAATAGAGTTGGCACCTCTTGTTATCAAGCTGACTATTTTTGTCTTGAATTAGAAGGGCTATTCTCTCTAAGCCCATTGCAAAGCCAATTGCCGGGGTAGGGCTACCACCCATTTTTTCAACTAAACCATCATACCTTCCACCACCACAAATAGTGCCTTGCGACCCTAAATCATTTGAAATCCATTCAAATACAGTTTGATTGTAGTAGTCTAAGCCCCTTACAAGTTTTGGATTAATCTCATAAGGAATATCTAGTTTATTTAAATAGGTTTTTAAAATAGTAAAGTGCTCTTTAGATTCATCATCTAAATGATCAATCATTTTTGGAGCATTTGAAATTAATACCTCAAGGTCTTTATTTTTACTATCCAATATTCTTAAAGGATTTGACTTTAATCGACGCAGACTATCTTCATCCAGTTGGCTTATATTTTCATTAAAAAAGCCTGTAAGAATATTTCTATAAGCGGATCGACTTTCTTTTGAGCCTAGTGAATTAATTTCTAATCTTGCATTGATTCCAAGAGATTTCCAGAGTGAATCTGTAAGAGATATTAATTCAGCATCAATTTTGGCATCAGAAGCTCCAAAAACTTCCGCCCCTACTTGGTGGAATTGTCGGTATCTTCCTTTTTGAGGTCTTTCATGTCTAAACATTGGACCGTTATAAAAAATCTTTTGTATTCCTTCGCGCGGCAAATTATGCTCAATCATCATTCTAACTACACTAGCTGTGCCTTCAGGCCTTAAAGTTAAAGAGTTACCATTATTGTCCTCCCATGTGTACATCTCTTTTTCTACAATGTCTGTCACTTCGCCAATTGCACGAGAAAAAGTCTCTGTACTTTCAACAATGGGTGTACGGCAATATTTATAGCCATAAGAGATAAGAAGATTACTAATAGTGGCATCCAAAGAACTCCAAAGGGCAGAGTCTGCTGGCAACAGATCATTCATTCCTCTAATGGCTTGAATTTTATTTGACATCAGTAAACTTTAAATAATAATAATATGTATTTTACCAATTAAATCTCATGGTGAGTTTAAGCAATAAATAAGTTCTATTAAAAATGCTATAAATTTTTGATGCCACTTGGGACGTGCCCAGTAGGAACGTACTGAGATGCTGAGTCACAATGCTGCTGCTGATCATCAAAGAAAATATCTGCTCCAAACTCCCTTAGAAAGACGCCTTTTTCAAGACCGCCAAGAAAAAATGACTCATCAATGCGTATCCCCCATTCTCTCATGGTGTGAATAACTCTTTTATGTGCTGGGGCCGATCTTGCAGTAACTAACGCAGTCCTTATAGGGTTATTTTCTTCAGGAAATGTTGATTGAATTTTTTGTAAAGAGACCAGAAAAGATTTAAATGGGCCAGCCTTTAGTTTAATTTTTTCAGACAGGACTTCGTTTTCATGAAAAGCTTCAAGACCCTTCTCTTGAAATATTTTTTCAGATTCATCCGAAAAGATAACGGCATCCCCGTCAAAGGCGATCCTGAGTTGTGAGGGATGACTATGGTTTGATTTTGACTCAATAATTGATGCAGCTGCGTAACCTGACTTTAAAGCTTTTTGAACGTCATTATAGTTACTAGACAGAAACAAGTCCGCTTCAAAGGCGCCAACAAAAGGGTGAGTGCTTTCGCCACGAGTAAACGCTGCTCTTGAAATATTTAAACCATAATGTTCAATTGAGTTAAAAATTCTTAGGCCAGTATCAGCGCTATTTCTTGAAAGCAAGATCACATCAATTGGCGTCTTTTTGCTGTTTAATTTAAGTAATTTTTTGACTAAAGTAAATCCCACACCAGGCTCAAGGATTACTTGCTCATTTTCTTGTTGGTGTTTGGCATAAGCATTGATGCCTTCATCTTTAAATATTTGATGTGAGTGATCAAGATTAAACAGTGCTCTAGAGGAGATTGCAATGACAAGCTTTGTGCTTTCAGTTTTTATTTGCTTTTTGACCATTCAGCACCATTGTACCTATCCAAACAATAATCTAGCCACCTTAGCATGAAGAGGTTAAGTTCTAATTGAAAGGCTAAATCACTGCAGTCATTGATTAGAGGATGGGAGTCATTAATTCTTGTCTCTTTACAGATTGAGGTAACCTCTAAAAGTTTTGCATCAAAATAAATTTTGAAACAGATATCTGGTCTATTAATCATTACATCTTGAGACTGAATTTTGTGAGTTAATGTATATGTTCCGGTATAAGGGGCTTTATCATGACAAAGTAAAAATAGATCATTAGATGGTTTTTTTATACCAATAAAATCACTCTTAATAGAAGCTAGAAGAGGTATAAGTCTAGAAATTTTTTTAAAGTTAAGCTCGAAAATATCAGATATATTTGAGTAAGTTACTTTTTTTTGGTTGTATATTAACTTATTAAGTATTTGATCGTTTGTCATAGCCACACCATATCACAATTAATTTCACCTTTATCACTCAGATTGAAATGGTTATAGCCAATCATTTTTGGACCATTAAATTGAAGTGTTGTCGATGGACACGAAAAGAGCTTTACATTATTTCTGTAAAATTTAGAGCCTTGGTGAGCATGACCCCAAATAATTGCTTTGATGTTACTAAACTTATCTATAGTTTGAAAAAAATCATCCGAGTTTTCTAAAGATTTATTATCATCCCAATTACTGTCCATAGAAACTGGAGGATGATGAAGGCAAAGAATAATAAATTTTTTAGTCGAAGATAAAATTTTTTTAGTAAGTAATTCAAGTTCAGCTTTTTTTATAAAGCCACTAGTTTTATTTTCTTGAACAGAATCTATAGAAATTATTTCCCAGTCAGCAATTGTCAGTTTTGACAAATAATGTTTACTAAATACTGAGGATAAATTCAGTTTATTATCATGATTTCCAGGAAGAATGGCTAGATTATTACTAATTGGGTGAATTATATCTTTAAGTAATGAGTAGGAAGAGGCAGTTCCATTGTGAGCCAGGTCACCACTAATTATTAGTGCGTCATAATTTCTATTAGAAATACTATTGACTATAGAGTTTAAATTTTTTTGAGAGTCAGTACCCCATACATTTTTTTCATCATCTATGTGACAATCACTGATTTGGATAAAGGAGTTGTTCATGGAATCTAGTTTGAAAGATTTTTTAAAGAGGCTTTAGAAGTCGCCTTGATCAAAATTTGTCATATTTTTAACATAGGATGCATCCATCTGCTCATCGCTTACACCCTGAAATCTGTCTTCAAAGGCTAAATCTTCAAATTTAGAATACTGGCCTACAAAGGCAAGTTTTATATTACCAGTTGCACCATTTCTATGTTTCGCTATTCTTAAATCAGCCTTTCCCACTTCTTCTGGATTGGTATAAGCGTCATCATGATAAACCTCATCACGATATATAAATCCAATAATATCAGCATCTTGCTCAATAGACCCAGATTCACGTAAATCAGCCATTTGAGGTATCCTTCCTTTACCAGTTTTTGTGCGCGACTCTACTCCTCGATTAAGCTGAGAGAGTGCAATCACTGGAACATTAATTTCTTTAGCAAGTGCCTTTAATGAGCGTGAAATTTCTGAAATCTCTTGAACTCTATTTTCTGACTTTCCATGAACGGTCATTAATTGCAAGTAATCTATCATGATCAAACCAAGGTCAGGATATTTTCTTTTGAGTCTTCTGCATTTTGCGCGAATTTCAGTTGGAGTGATTGAAGGCGTTTCATCAATCAAAATTGTATTCTCTTCAAAGGCCCTTACTGCATGATTAAAGCTATTCCAATCAATTTCAGACATATCGCCATCTCGTAACTTACTTGAATCTATTCGTCCAAAAGATGAAATCATCCTTATTACTAATTGTTCCATCGGCATCTCAAGACTAAAAACCGCAACAGGCGTTGAATTATGAATAGCAACATGCTCTACAATATTCATTGATAGCGCTGTTTTGCCCATACTTGGCCTTCCTGCAATAATAATAAGGTCACCATTTTGAAGCCCCGATGTTAATTTGTCTAATTCAGAAAAACCAGTCTCAGTTCCCTTAAAGCCTTTCTTTTCTTGCATTTCATGAACGCGATTAACGACATCTTTGATAATATCTTTTACATTTGTAATTTCTTGTTTGTTACGACTTACCTGCTCTGCAATTTCAAAGATTTTTCTTTCAGATAAGTCTAGTAAATTGTTTACTTCGATATCTTTTGGATGGAAGGCAGTATCAGCGAGCTCTCTTCCAATCTTAATTAATTGCCTAAAGATTGAAAGCTCTCTTACATGCTTGGCATAAGCATCAATGTTTGAAACGCTCGGTGTGTTTTCTGCAATTTGAGCTAGATAAGCAAATCCTCCAATAGACTCCTCATCATGAGTTTTAATAACCTGCTCTTTAACGGTAAGAATGTCTGCGGGCTTGTCATGTTCAAGAAGGATAACTATTGCGTCGTAGATGATGCGATGAGAGGCTTGATAGAAGTCATCAGAGCTAATTATGTTAACTACATTATCCCAAGAATCATTATGCAATAAAAGTCCGCCCAGAACTGACTGCTCAGAGTCAATTGAATTTGGCGGTATTTTTGGGTTTTCAATGTCCATTGGCGCAGTTTAGAAAAATAAAAAGCCCTCAAAAAGGGCTTTTTATTTTAACTTACTTATGGGATTTGAATTAACTTATTCTACCTCAGTTGAAGCGATAACTATTACTTTAACAGTCACAACAACTTCTGCATAAAGAGAAACTGTAACTTCATATTCACCTATATTTCTTATGGCTTCAGGCATATTAATGTCTCTTTTTTCAACCTCAAAGCCTTGTGCGAGAAGATTTTCAGCAATATCGGCCGGACTTACAGAGCCGTAAAGTTTTCCTTCTTCACCTGCATTTGCTGAAATTGTGCATACAACATCTGACATGGCAGTTTCTTTGGATTGAGCGTCTGTCATTGCAGCAAGTTCTTTAGCTTCAAGATCAGCACGTATTGTTTCAAATGTAGCCATATTAGCTTTATTTGCAGGCTTAGCTTTTCCCTGAGGGATTAGATAGTTTCGGGCATATCCAGACTTAACGTTTGCAATATCACCAAGGCTACCTAATTTTTCATTTTTTTCTAATAAAATTACTTTCATGAGGCCTCCTATTTTTTGTGTTTGTCAGTGTATGGAATTAACGCCAAGAATCTAGCTCGTTTAATCGCAGTAGTAAGTTGTCTTTGGAATCTAGCGGTTGTGCCAGTTATTCTTGATGGAGTAATTTTTCCACTCTCGTCAATATTTCTTAGTAAAGTTTCGACATCTTTATAATCGATTTCCTTAACACCAGCTTTTGTAAAACGACAAAAACGGTTGATAGGGATTTGAAATTTACGTCTTTTAGTTACTTGTTTTTTAGCCATTACAATCTCCTATTTCTTGTCAGCAACACGATCTTTGGTTTTGTCTTTACCATGATCTTTATCTTTGTCAGATTCTGTAACCATAATTGATGGATCGGTGATAGCCTCTTTTTTAGAAATTATTAAGTTTCTAAGAATGGCATCATTGAATCGGAAGTTATAGTTCAATTTATCGAGAGTATCTTTGTCACACTCAATATTCATCATTAAATAATGTGCTTTATAGATTTTATCGATTGGGTAGGCGAGGTGTTTGCGACCCCAGTCTTCATCTCTGTGAACCATGCCACCACCTGAAGTGATTAGTTCTTTGTATTTTTCAATCATTGTCGTTACCTGAGAGCTTTGATCAGGGTGGACAATGAGGGTTATTTCATAATGTCTCATTAACATCTCCTTATGGGTTAAAAAAAGCTTGCCAACGTAAGCTGATCAAGCAAGGAAGGGGGTATTTTATACTACTTAATCTATATTTATCAATTATTTGTTGTTGTTATCGTATTATGTAGGCATTGAGATGAACCGTTTAAAATAACTCTATTTGTATTGGACTATATGGAAACTAAACTGGAAGTTTGCATTGATAATTTAGCTGGTTTGGAGGCCTGTATTAAGGGTAATGCCGATAGAATAGAGTTATGCAGCTCCCTAATTCATGGTGGACTAACCCCAGAAGTTAATTTAATGAAACATGCTTCACATGCTGAAATTCCTGTGCGCGTTATGGTTCGCCCAAAAAGTGGTAATTTTCATTATTCATCCTTAGATTTAAGACAAATGAAAAACGATATTGATATGGCTCGTTCTTTTGGTTTTGAGGGTGTTGTTTTTGGAGCTACGTTAGTCAATGGGGAAATTGACCAAGATTTTCTAGAAAAACTTGTCAAGCATGCTCTTGGATTAAAAAAAACTTTACATAGAGCTATTGATACAGTAACTGACCCAGTTGCAGCAGTAGACATTGCTACTAATTTAGGTTTTGATTGTATTCTATCCTCAGGTGGTTTTAAAACGGCTGATCAAGGCCTATTAGTTCTCAATGATATGCACAGAAGAGCTTTGGGTAAAATCGAAATTATGCCTGGCTCTGGTGTTAATCCAAAAAACGCTCACAAGATTGCTAAGAGCTCTAACTTTAACTGGCTTCATTCTTCTTGCTCGAGCTTACTTGAAAACAGTCCTTTTACTGACGCCAATAAAATTATAAGTATAAAAAATGAAACCAATTACTAGTTCATGGATTAAACGAATACTTTTATTATGTTTGGTCATTTTTATTTCGTATGCTTTGTATTTAAATAGTTTAGTAAAGGCTGAATTTTCTTCAGATATAGAGCCAATAGAGGACGTAATTCAAACTGAGTATTCTTTTGATGATTATCCTAAAGACTTGGTTAATATGCTTTTATTGGTTGAGGACCAGTCATTTTTTAATCATCACGGTGTTGATTTTAAGGAAATATTAAGAGTTGTATACGGGTATTTATTCGATAAAAAAGAGCTTAGAGGTGCAAGTACAATAACCCAACAGCTGATAAAAAATTCCCTACTTTCAAGAGATAAAACATTAACAAGAAAAACAAAAGAATCTTTAATGGCAATCTTAATAGAGCTGTCGTACGACAAAAAATTTATTCTTGAGAGATATATGAATACGGTATATTTAGCGCAACAAGGTTCTACTGCTTTTCATGGCTTTGCTAGTGGAAGCTTGCACTATTTTAACAAAGATATAAGTAGTTTAAATTTAAAGGAAATGGCTACGCTTGTTGCCTTATTAAAAGGCCCTTCTTATTACAATCCTGCGAATTTTCCTGATCGCCTTAAAAAACGTGTTGAAATGATTTTGTCGATGCATAAGAACTATAAAAGAATAATTTGATGAATATACTTGCTATAGATACTTGCACTGAGGTGGCATCGGTTACATTATATTCTGCTGGAGTTAAGACAAGTAGAGTTCTCTCAAGCGTTGAAAAAAGTTCTGGACACATATTGAGGCTCTGTGACGAAGTTTTTCAAGAGTCAGGAAGACAGTTAAATGAGATCGATTTAATTGCATATTCAAAAGGCCCAGGTGCTTTTACAGGCGTGAGAATGTGTGTTGGCGTTGTGCAGGGGCTTTCGTTTTCTTGCAACATTCCTACTATTGGTTTTTCAACACTTGAGTTGTTAGGATTTAGGGCATCTAAAATACTTAAAGAAGAGAAAATAGCCATTGCGCTTGATGCTCGTATGGGAGAGGTTTACTGGGCGGCTTATGCTCATGGCGCTATTAGCAAAATGAAAATTTGTGGCCCTGAAGATGTTGACTGCTTAGGAGATGATTTTGTGGGAGTAGGAACTGGATGGGGGGTGTATTATGATAAATTACATACAGCCTCTAATGTCAAGTTAACTGACCTTACTATATTCCCCGAGGCATCCGAATTGGTAGATTTGTCGATTCATGCAATTGAGTCGGGTCAAAAACCAGCATTTGAACTCCCACAACCAATATATTTACGAAACAACGTCGCTCAAAAATCATTAAAATAAAATCTTTTTTTTTAGCTTTTTTTTAGTTATGTGGAAATGGATTCAAAGGCAGTCGTCTCCTAAAATTTTTTACCAAACATGTGCCAACTTAACCCCTTGGTTTTTTTGGCCATTTATTGGTTTTTTAGTTATTGGACTATACTGGTCGCTTATCGTTTCTCCTGCGGATTATCAACAAGGAGATGGCTACAGAATTATTTTTATTCATGTGCCTAGTGCGATTTTATCAATGATGGTTTATGCAGTTATGGCTATTGCTGGAGGTATTGGACTTATCTGGCAGATTAAGATGGCTGAAGTAGTTGCAAAGGTTTCAGCCCCTATTGGCGCTGCCTTTACAATTATTGCATTAGTTACAGGAGCTGTCTGGGGAAAGCCAATGTGGGGAGCTTGGTGGGTTTGGGACGCAAGACTAACATCAGAGCTTATCTTGCTTTTTTTATATTTGGCTTATATGTCTCTTAATAATGCCTTTGACAACCCAAGAACTGCTGCTAAATCAAGCTCAATCCTAGCGTTAGTTGGCTTGGTGAATTTGCCCATTATTCATTATTCAGTTAAGTGGTGGAACACACTTCACCAGGGTTACTCAGTTGGTACTGGTGGTTTAAAAGATCCTGATATGCAAATTGCTCTAGCGCTAATGTTCGTTGCTTCTATATTTCTTTATGCATTATTAGTTGCTATTAAAGCTAAAACTGAGGTTTTAATTCGTGAGCAAAATTCGCGGTGGGTTCAAGAAGAAGTTACTGGAGCAGTCTCATGACAATGGTAGAGTATTTTTCCTTTCTTCCTTACGGTAAGTATGCATTTTATGTGTGGCTCGCATACGGTGTTTCTGCGGTTACAGTTATTACACTGTTCTTAAGCGCGAATAGGAAGCATAAAAAAACCTTAATCAATCTACAAAATAAGTATTCAAGAAAATAATGACTCGAAGACAAAACCGTATGCTTCTTGTTGCGCTTCTTTTATTTGGAGTGTTTTCAGCTGGCTATTTAGGCATCAAAGCGTTTAATGAAAATCTATTATATTTCTATACACCAACTGATGTAGCAAATGGGAAGGCGCCAATTGGAAAAAGTTTTAGAGTTGGCGGACTGGTTGAAAAAGATAGTGTTCAAAGACGAGACATGATGGTAAGCTTTGTTGTGACAGACAATAATAAATCAATTGAAGTAAACTATGAAGGCATTCTGCCTGATCTTTTTAGAGAGGGGCAGGGGGTTGTTACGAGTGGATCATTGACTTCAAAGTGCGTTAAAAATTGGTTTGGTAAGGGATGCAAATATATATTTCTGGCAACAGATGTATTGGCTAAGCATGATGAAAACTATATGCCGCCTGAAGTTGCAGCAGCTCTTGAAGCTACAGCAGGAAAAGAATGAAGAAGCTAATTCCATTAATTGTATTTGTTATTATTGCAGTTTTTCTGTTTTTAAGTCTAAATTCAAATAAAGACGAGCTACCTTCTCCACTTCTCGGAAAAATGTTCCCTGTCATTGAAGGCAAAGATTTTTATACCGATGAAACTATTATAGTGGCGGATCTTTTTGATAATAAAATGAGCTTAGTAAATGTCTGGGCGTCATGGTGTACTACCTGTCGTAAGGAGCATCAAATGATTATGAATATAGCTAAAAATACAGATTTACAAATTATAGGTATTGACTACAAAGATACTAGAGAAAACGGAGCACAGTATTTAGAAATTATGGGAAATCCTTTTGATGAAATTTTATTTGATCCAGATGGTAAGATTGGATTAGATTTAGGGGTTTATGCAACACCCGAGACCTTCCTAGTTAATGAAGAGGGTTTAATTCTATATAAACATATTGGTGAAATTAATCAGAATGTCTGGGAGAAAAATTTTGTGGTTCATCTTAACCCAATAGAAAGTTAAAGTATTTTTATTAAAATTGCATATTATGCAATTTTTTATTTGTATTTTTTTCTAGATATGGCTTGAGACAGGGGTTTAATGATGTATAATCTATTTTGAACGCCATAATATATTTTTGGTTTTTAATAAATTTATAAACTTATAAGGAATTTAAACAATGAATAAATCAGATTTAGTTTCAGCCATTGCCGATAACTCAGGATTATCTAAGGCAGATGCAGCTCGTGCTTTAGAAGCAACAACAAGTGCCATTACTGGCGCATTAGCAAATGGCGATTCAGTTGCCATTACGGGTTTTGGTAGTTTCCTAGTTAGAGCGCGTGCAGCCCGCAGTGGTCGTAATCCACAAACTGGTGCTACGATTCAAATTAAAGCTTCAAATGCTCCAGCATTTAAAGCAGGGAAATTATTAAAGGAATCTGTTAACTAGATAGATTTTTGTCAGTATAATATGCCCGATTCCTGAAGTGATTCGGGCATTTTTTTTGGGCGCTTAGCTCAGTTGGGAGAGCATCGCCCTTACAAGGCGAGGGTCACAAGTTCAAGTCTTGTAGCGCCCACCAAAAAATTGGAGCGGTAGTTCAGTTGGTTAGAACGCCTGCCTGTCACGCAGGAGGTCGCGGGTTCGACCCCCGTCCGCTCCGCCA
>JACNFO010000006.1 GCA_014384565.1 Candidatus Pseudothioglobus aerophilus | reverse complement strand
ATGGCCCAGCATATGCTTCAAGCTGCACAGTGCGCTGAGCAATCTGGTGCAGATGCCAGTCTAATTGTTGCTGCACTCCTTCATGATATAGGGCACTATAAAAATGAAATACCTGAGTCAGTACTAGCCAAGGGTATGAACAATTTTCATGAAGAAGCTGGCGCTAATTTTTTAGAAGACTACTTTCCAACATCAGTTGTTGAGCCAATACGTCAACATGTTTCTGCAAAGCGCTATCTATGTTCTGTTAAGTCAGATTATTTTGAACGTCTTTCAACAGCCTCGATACATACTCTTAATTTGCAAGGTGGCCCAATGAGTAAAGATGAAGTTAAAGAGTTTGAAAAAAATGTTTATTTGGATGATTGCATAAAACTGCGTTACTGGGATGAGGAAGCTAAAGATCCTTCAAAGTCTCATCCACAATTTTCATACTTCAGGCCTTTAGTTGAGTCATTAGTTCAATATTAGTATTTGACTTAAAAATATTCTGTATTTTTAATCGTCATACATGTCTTCATTGGGAAAGTATAATATTAGTCTAATAAATTAAATTTAACCAGTTAATGAATAACAATAAATTACTAATAATCAATGGCCCTGGGCTTTCGGATTTAAGTAACTTTAATGATTATGGTTATGAGCCTCTGACCTTGGAAAAGTTGCAAAATAAATGTTTGGAGACTTGCAAATCATTGGGCATGGAGCTAGATTTTTTTCAAACTGATGATCAGGCTTCTTTGATAAAAAAAATAGCTGAGGGAGCAGCAGAGTGTGATGCATTAATTATCAACCCTGTTGGATACTCGCATGAATCAACTTTTGATTTAGATGCCTATACTTCAAATATAAAGTCTGATACTCTTAAAAATAAACCCGTGATTGAGGTGCATATTACAAATATTTTCCATGATAATGAGGGCATCTCTGAGCCTGTAATAGTTTCAAAAAGTGGAGTCGGATTTATATGCGGTCTTGGCGTTCATAGCTATGAACTAGCTATTAGATCAATTCATGAAAAACTAAACCATAATTAAATGAATATTTACGTAATCAATGGACCTAATATAAACCTTCTTGGAACGCGGGAGCCGGAAATTTATGGTAGTGAAACATTGGATGATATTGAAAAAAAATGTATAGAGCAAGGCTTAAAAGATAGCCATTCTGTTAAATTTATGCAGTCAAATTATGAGGGCGAAATAGTTGAGTGGATTCAGCATGCAATTAAAGAAAACATAGATGCTATTGTTATTAATGCAGCAGCTTACACCCATACTTCGATTGCAATTCATGACGCATTAAAATCTTTTTCAGGTTTCAAAATAGAGTTACATATTTCCAACCCACATTTACGAGAATCTTTTCGCCATGTTTCTTATATATCACCTGTGGTAGATGCTGTAGTTGCCGGTTTAGGTCCAAGTGGGTATAGCCATGTTATTCAATTATTAACAGAGCTAAAAAAACAATATAACGAAGCATAGATATGCCTTAGTAGATATTTTAAGATGGGTATTTTTTATTAAGATAAGATTCTACTAAAGTTACTATCATATGGTCCAAATGGAATAACCTCCACTGAGATCATTTCTCCTAATAAATCTAGCAACATTTGTGTTCCCAGCTCTGATTTTTCTGGATTTACAAATGCGTATGCTAAGTTGAGGTTTACTCTGTGTCCCCAATCACCCGAAGTTATTGTTCCAATGACTTTACCATCCTCCATAAGTGAGGCTCCACCATAAGCAGGAGCGTGCTTACAAGCAACTTTGAGACATACAAGTTTTTGTTTTGGACCATTTTTAGCATGTTTTTGTAGTGCCTCTTTACCAATAAAGTTATCTTTGTTTAGGTTAACAAAACGTTCGAGACCAGTTTCAAAGGGATCAAACTCAGTCAATAAATCTGACTTCCATGCTAAAAATCCTTTTTCCATTCTCATGGACTCTACAGCTCTAGACCCAAACAGCTTCATTCCAAACCCTTTTCCTGCATTAGAGATTGTTTGATAAGCTGCATACAGAAATGCATTTGGGACATGCACTTCATAAGCAAGCTCACCTGAAAAACTTACTGACATTACGGTGGCTGGAGAAAAGCCTATGAAACATTCCCTGACACTAAGCCATGGAAAGGCTTCTTTACTCCAATCTTCACGACTACAACTAGATAGAACTTCTCTGGCATTTGGCCCTGCTAAAAGAAGAATGGTTTGGTCGTTCGTTAAACTTTTAATTTCAACCTCTTCATCGGCTTCTAAGTGTTGTTTTAGCCAATCCATGTCATGAAACTCAGATGCTGCAGCTGAGCCATACCACATTCTTTTTGGACCTCGATCTGAGGATGGAAGATTAGAAATTGTTGCTTCACTTTTTATCATTCCAAAGTCATTAAGAAGGTAACCTAATCCAACCCGACCTATCTTGTGAGTAATATTGCCACAAAACATTCGATCAATAAAACTCTCGGCATCTGAGCCACTAATTTCAAAACGGTTAAAGCCATTAACTTCGGTGAGCCCCACATTATTTTGGACATTTTTTACTTCATTTGCGACAATATCAAATGCTTCATCAAAGTGAAATGAAAGCGAAGGATGAAAGTCCTCAGATGGTTTTATGTATTCCACACGCTCCCATCCATTAATGACTGTGAATTCTGCATTTTCTTTTGCCATTACTGGGGTAAGAGGAGTAGTTTTCGCATTGCGAGCAGCTGGGCGATGCTCATGTGGAAAGTGAAAACGGAATTCGTTTTGGTAGTCTTCAATAGCCTTTAGAGAGGTCATCTCAACATTAGCATGAGTTGTAAATCTTCGAGGGTCAAGGCACCAGGTATCATAGCAAGCCTCACCATGCACAATCTGCTGAGCGAGAAGCCAGCCATGTCCACCACCTTCACCTAGTCCTGCACGAAGACCAATAATGCAAAAAGCATTCTCCTTGCCTGGAATTTTTCCAACCAGTGGAGCGCCATCAATTGTGTAGGTAATTGGGCCGTTAATGATGCTTCTGATTCCAGCATTCATAAGAGCTGGCATGCGCTCAAATGCCCCATCCAAAACATCAGTCACTCTCTCTAAATCATCTGGACAGAGAGCATTTACAAAGTTTGGATCAATGCCATCCATTCCCCATGTCTTACAATTTTGTTCATAAAAACCAATCAAAAGCCCACCCTTATCTTGTCGACAATAATAGTCAGATATTGGGCAACGAAGTAGGGGCATACGGTGACCTGCCTCAGCTATTTCAGGAATATCTTCTGTTAAAAAATATTGATGCTCCATCGACGCTACAGGATGATGAACGCCCATCATTGCGCCGACTTCATTGACTCTATAGCCGCAGGCATTAACAATAATATCGCAATCAATATCACCATTTTCAGTGGTTACTTTCCAAGTGCCATCTTTATATTGTTTTAGGCCAGTGACAGGGGTATTTGTATAAACTTCTGCACCAGCTTGACGAGCTTTTCGGGTTAATGCATGACACAATTGATATGGATCTATATCTCCATCTAGTGGGTCCCATAATCCACCAATTAAATTTTTTGTTGAGATCAAAGGATGACGTCGTTGACACTCCTTTGCATCAATTACTTCAAAATCAACATCCATACCTCGAGCGATTGAAGCGAAGTGATGGTAGCCCTGTATTTGTTCTTTTGTACTCGCAAGTCTTATTCCTCCATCACCATAATTGTAGTTGATTGGGTGATCTGGGTCTTCAGATAATTCTTTGTATAATTTAATTGAATGTGTTTTTAAGCCAACCATTGTTTGGTTCATGCCAAAATTAGTAACCTGTGCCGCAGAGTGCCAAGTTGTTCCACTAGTTAGATCATTACGTTCGACAAGAACAACGTCAGACCAGCCCTCTTGAGTAAGGTGGTATAAGGTGGAGCAGCCCGCAATTCCTCCCCCAATAACTACAACTTTCGCTTTTGTCTTCATATATTTATTCTCTAATAGTAAAACTCTATTGTTGAGACTGAGACATCAGCTATGAAATCTTTGCCATAGGCTACAATACCAAATCTTCTAATTTTTTTAGGATCTAAGGCTGAGTCTTTTGACCATCTTCGTTCGAATTTATTAAAGGGCAGGTCAATCATTTGCCATTCTTCATTCGCTATGAAAGTTGTTGCATAATAGTCTGATGGAGACCAGCTTTCATTAGTTCGAATGTGAATATAGTAAGTTTCCCCATTGCCTCTTACATTGAGTCTAACACCTTGAAGGTTTTTACCTTCCTTTTCAGAGTTTGCAAATGAGACCCCAGAGCGAAACTGAATAAAGCCACCATTGTTTGCTGTACTAACATTACCTGTAAGTCTTGCATAATAGGTTTCTCCATCTTGTTCAAGTGTTACTTGGCCATCGGATACCCCACCCATTACTCGATCACTAGTGTACTGCCAGTATTTACCACTATCAGCATTAAATGGGAATGAAAGGTCTTCAACAGCGATCGCTTTTGAGTTAATAGTAATCATAACTATTAAGGATAAAAAATAACTTATTTTTGAAATTTTTAATGAATTGATAAACATATAAGATAATAGTTAGATCGTATAAAAAATCTATTATATGGGGGTTTAGTACTTATTTTTTTCTAAATACTGTGATAATTACTTGGTCACTTCCATGGTCTTTA
>JACNFO010000033.1 GCA_014384565.1 Candidatus Pseudothioglobus aerophilus | reverse complement strand
GCCTAAATTTTGAGATACTTCAGTCATTTTTTCTTTTTCTGATGACTTTAGTTGCTCAACCCAAAGCCATGTTCCTAGTACCTGAGCTACAAGTATTCCAATAAATAGGACAGAAGTCATCCTAGCTACAACTGTTTTTGGCATTAATGATTCAAACATGGAGGTTTTAATCTTCAACTTTTTAAAAGTAGGACGTACCCCTTGCCCCTAACGCTTTGAATTATTTCACCAGTAAAATGATTACTCAATTTATGACGTAGTCTGCTTACAATTGTATCAATTGAACGATCCAACGGGTCTATCTTTCTACCATGAAGGAGTTCACCAATTTCATCCCTACTCAAGACCTCGCCTATCTGCTTATGAAAGACGCAAAGTAAGTCGAACTCTGTTCCAGTCAACTCAAGCTCCTTACCATCAACAAATGCACTTCTCGCTGCATAGTTCATTACTATGTGATTATCCACATCCTCTTCTTTTAACTCTGATCGCCTTAGGAGAGCTTTAATCCTTGCCAGTAGCTCTCTTGGGTTAAATGGCTTGCCCATATAGTCATCAGAGCCGAGTTCCAGCCCTAGTATGCGATCTAAATCATCACTAGCAGCAGTAAGCATAATAATAGGAACGTTAGATTTTTGCCTCAATCTTCTACACACCTCAAGCCCATCAATACCAGGAAGGCCAAGATCTAGAACAACTAGACTAAATTTTGATTCATCACTAGCTAAGAAGGACTCTCCATCAGAAAAAGCCTTAACTTTAAAACCATTTTTTATTAGATATTGGTCTAATAATTTAAGGATTTCTGGATCATCATCAATGATTGCGAGCTGCTTCATTTCAACCTTATTCTAATACAATATTATTGAATATAGCTTAATAAAAAACATTTATTATAAACAATGGCAGGAGTTATACAGTTTTATAAATTAAAAATGACCTCTTTAGAGGTCATCTCTATTGCGCTTATAGGGAAAATATTACCCTAAGTAGTATTTATCTATTTGTGCCAAAGGGGTTGTTGATGCAACGTCTGCGCCCCCTTCTTCCCTTATTGCTACAATGTCAGGGCGTTCACCAAATGATTTTACATATGATGGATCTTTCATTTCAACCAACAGATAGGCCGCCGTTTCATCGGGTTTGCTCCTGCCCAAATTATTTTTGCGCCTTGTTCATTCATCTGAGGTTCGAGGCTTTTTGCCATTTCTGACCAAGTCTCCCATCCCTTAGAAATATTAATTGTCATTAACATACGTACCATTTTATTTTCTCCTTATTATTAAAAGCAATTTATATTCTAATATATATCATTACTGCATTAATAAAAATTTAAAAGATTGCTTGTGGGCCTTAAATTTTTAACAACTCACTCCAGCTTGTTGTGTATCTGTTTGATCTAAAATCGGCTCTTGGCAGCCACCTGTCATTGCCCACCTCACTGGCATACTTAATTGATTCGTTAAATCTTTCATTAACACCCTTTATAGCATCAGATTTTTTACGGGCCAATACTTGTGATTGACTATTTTGATTTATTGAAAAAAGATCTTGCTGTCGATAGTTTTTGGTTAAGTTACTCAATACCACACCTCCTTTATTAAAGGAATAACCAGGCTTATAGATAAGCCTTAATATTTGAGATGCCAATGGAATAATTTGCGATTCATCCTCAATAGCAATTGGCATTCCTACAGTTTTTGATAGATGCACGCAGGGTGTATTTTTTTTATGGGGATTAGTGTAAATAAAGACAGTCATAGTTGTCATTGCAAGCTTATGATTATTAAGCTTATTGACAGCCTTTCTAGTAAGGGCAGTTAAAGCTTGGTTTAATTCATCAAAGTCGCTTAAATCAATGCCAAAAGAGCGAGAGGAGACAATCTGCTGTCTTGTTGGAGGAATCAACTCGATAGGAATACATGATTTGCCACGAAGCTCTTGATAAATCTTTTTTCCATTAACGCCTAAAAGAGTTTCAATAACACCAATATCTGACTGATAAAAGTCATAACTTGTATTAATTCCAATATGGTTAAGCTTTTTAGCGCTTTGTCTGCCTATTCCCCATAAATCACCTACTTCGACCGATTGCAGTAATTTGCAGTATCTTTCATGAGGAAGGTCATCTATATCAAAAACGCCATTAAATTTTGAATACTTTTTAGCAATACGATTAGCAAGTTTTGCTAAAACTTTAGTGCTGCCCATACCAATACACACTGGAACTCCCGTCCAGTTTTTAACTTGAACTCTTAGAGACTGCATGTGATCTATTAAATTAAGAGGAAGTCCTGCTAAATCTATAAAACTCTCGTCAATAGAGTACACCTCTTGGATAGGAGAAAATTGACCAATAACCTTCATTACTCTAGACGACATATCTCCATACAAAGGATAGTTTGAAGATTTGACTACAACGCCCCTATTAGTAATCAAATTCCTTACTTTAAAGTAAGGAGCTCCCATTTTAATGCCCAGTGCTTTAGCCTCATTAGAACGAGCAATAATACAACCATCATTATTAGAAAGAACAACGATTGGTTTGCCTTCTAGTTTTGGTTCAAAAACTCTTTCACAGGAGGCATAGAAGTTATTACAGTCGACCAGCGCGAACTTAGGCCGGTTATTCATACTGATGTATAACCGATGTCACAACCCCCCATATAATAAGTTCGTCAGTACCTCCAATTTTGATGTCTTCAAAATCAGGGTTTTCAGCTTTAAGAGTTATGTTTCCTTTGTATTTATGTAGACGCTTAACAGTGAACTCACCATCAACAACTGCAATAACTATCTTGCCACTTTTAGCGCTTAAAGACTTATCAACAATTAGTATATCGCCCTGCTGGATGCCAGCACCTAGCATTGAATCTCCTTGCGCTTTAACAAAGAAAGTGGCCTCTTTATGATGGATAAGATGTGTATTTAAATCAAGCGCATCCTCCAAATGATCATCTGCTGGAGATGGAAATCCTGCCTGCACTCGAGAGGTAAAAATTGGAATCGAAAGCTCCGTTGGATTGTCTTTAGTTAAAAAGACCTCTACCTTAGATTTAACTTGGGATTTGTAAACTTCAATCGTAGGAATAAGAGAATCCACAAGGCTGATAGGCACCCTAATAACTTTAGTTTCTTCTTTAAAGCTACCTGAGTTTTTTTTACGGCCAGCGCCCTTTCGCGCGCCTCCATGACTGGGTCTATTCATAACTAACTTGATTTATGTAACAATATTCAAGTTGGAATTATAAATTAACTAATAGTGCAAGTCAATAACGATATTAATAAAAAGTTATGCGTTAGCTAATTGACGTAATTTTTTTGCTGCACCGCTATGGCGACTGATTAATTCAGACTCATCTTGTCCAATGATTTTCCCATCCACAACTTTCCACTGACCCGCAATCATGACTCTATCTGCTTTTTGAGCGCCGCACAGAAGTAGCGCTGCTAAAGCGTCATGACTACCCGAGAATCTCAGCTCATCTAGCTTAAACAATGCCAGGTCTGCCTGCCTTCCAATCGCAATTTCCCCAATATCGCTTCTACCCAAAAGCGCTGCTGAGCCTTTGGTTGCCCAATCATATGCCTTTTGATGGGTAATCTTTGAGGCGCCATAACGTAAGCGCTGCAAGTACATTGCCTGCCTGAGCTCAGCAATCATATTGGACCCATCATTAGACGCAGAGCCATCAACGCCGAGTCCAATAATAGAGCCAGCCTCTTCAAGCTCAAGACTGTGACAAATACCAGAGGCTAGCATCATGTTGGAGCTTGGACAGTGGCAAATACCAACTCCAGATCGCCCTAGTTTCTTTATCTCTTCTTTATTAAAGTGTATTCCATGCGCAAGCCAAGTTCGATTAGAGAGCCAGCCAACACTCTCAAGATAGTCCACAGTCCTTAAGCCAAACCTTTCTAAACAAAAATTTTCTTCATCTATCGTCTCTGCCAGGTGTGTGTGCAAACGAACGTCATACTGCTGAGCAAGATTTGCAGTCTCTATCATCAGGTCAGTAGTCACTGAAAAAGGTGAACAAGGCGCTAGCGCAATCTGAGTCATTGCGCCTTCTTGACTGTCGTGGTATGTTTTAATGAGTCGCTCACTATCACTTAGTATCTGCTCTTTGGTTTGAACAACAGATTGCGGTGGCAGGCCACCATCTTTTTCTCCAAGACTCATAGAGCCTCTCGTTAAAACAACACGCATACCAAGCTTTTGAGCCTCTTCAGCCTGTATATCTATAGCATTTTCAAGTTGGCTTGGAAACAAGTAGTGATGGTCGCTCGCGGTAGTACAGCCAGAAAGAAGAAGTTCAGACAGAGCGAGCTCTGTTGAAACAGCGAGCATCTCTGGTTGAATATGAGCCCAAACCTTATAGAGACTCTTGAGCCATGGAAAAAGCTCTTTATTTAGAGCCTCAGGATAAGCTCTTGTTAGAGTCTGATAGAAGTGATGATGTGTATTAATCAATCCAGGAAGAACAACGCTATCACTTGCATCATAGATTTCATCAAAACTCGACACAGGTGAATCCCCTAAAGGGACTAATTCGATAATTTTTTGGCCTTGCACAACAACTCCGCCTTCACAGTTCTCAGCAAAGACGTCTAAAGGGTTTTTAATCCAAATAATAGGCTGATCACTCTCGGCCATATAATTTATTGAAAACTAAATAAAACGATAATACACAATCAAGAACTAAAGAGAGACACCTTTTTCATTGAACCAGTGAGTGTCACTTTGGCTAAACCCAACTTTGACCGACTCACCCCCCTTAATAGTGGTTTGACTGTTTAATTTTATTGAGATTTCTTGCTTGTCAATCGTTTCACCGTAAAGGTAGCTGTCAGATCCTAACTGCTCAACTGTCTTAACCTTAAGAGAAAGAGTATTTTCATCTTGAATTCTCAAATGCTCAGGCCTAATACCAAAAGTAGTAGCGCCCCTTGGTGAAAGTTTTTTAATCTCTTCAGGCAGAGATGAACAATCTAGAAAATTCATTTTTGGTGAGCCAATAAAGCCTGCTACAAAGAGATTGGCTGGTTTATTATATAAATCCAAAGGAGAGCCAGTCTGTTCAATAATGCCATCATGCATGACCACAATTTTATCAGCCATTGTCATTGCTTCAACTTGGTCATGAGTCACATAAATCATTGTGTTACCGAGTCTTGCATGAAGCGCTTTGAGTTCAACGCGTGTTGCAACACGAAGCTCGGCATCAAGATTAGATAATGGTTCATCAAAAAGATAAATCGACGGTTCTCTGACAATAGCCCTTCCAATTGCAACGCGTTGTCTTTGACCTCCAGAAAGTTGTCCTGGTCTTCTTTTAAGGTAATCTTCCATTCTTAACTGGTTGGCTGCTTTGTTGATTCTTTGCTCAATGTCATCCTTGTCAAGTTTTAGATTTTCAAGTCCAAATGCAAGGTTTTGACGAACTGTCATATGAGGGTAAAGTGCGTACGACTGAAAAACCATAGCAAGCCCTCTTTTTGCTGCAGAAACATCATTAACTCTTTCATCATTAATGAGGATCGACCCCTCAGTAATTGCCTCTAGACCAGCAATCATTCTTAAGAGTGTTGACTTACCGCAACCAGAGGGGCCCACAAGGACACAAAACTCGCCATCTAAAACCTCTAGATCAAGCCCATGAATAACCTCCGTCTTTCCGTAAGATTTTTTAATGTCACGTAATTTAAGATTTGCCATAATTTATTTCATGCCTGTTGAGGCAATTCCTGTTGTAATATATTTTTGAAGAAATACAAAGACCAGTGTTGTTGGTATCAAACTAACCACCGTCATTGCGAGAGCATAATGCTCCCTCGCAAGATACTCTCCATTAAAGTCAAGTAAACAAAGCTGAATAGTGTAAGCAGCTTTTGTTGTTGAAACAGCTATCATAGGAAGGATGAGATCATTCCAACGCCATATAATAGAAAGAATTCCAAGTACAGCTATTGCAGGCAGTGCTAATGGAAATATAATTCGCCAATAAATTGTCCACTCACTAGCTGCGTCCATTCTTGCAGCCTCCAAGAGCTCATCTGGAATCGTAAGCATATACTGTCTAAGCATAAAGACCCCAGTAGGTGTCGCCGCTCCTGGGATGATTACCCCCCAAAGTGAGCCAGAGAGTCCTGTCATTGTTACCATTTTAAAAATACCAACAATGAGTACCGAAGCAGGAACCATTAAAGTCGCCAAAATGATAACAAAAAAAACGACCTGTCCATTAAATCGGTACTTAGATAAAGCGAAAGCGGCCATAGAATTAATCAGCAGCGTTATTAAGGTTGCTACTATAGTAACGAAGACCGAGTTATTGAGACATCTAACCGCATCAAAGCTTCCTAGGGCCTTTTTAGTTAAAGGATCCGTATAGTTGATCCATGAAGGCTTTAAATTTTTATTAATAATAATTTCATTCTGAGGAAGCTTAGTTATGCCTCCTTTAGGGTTCGAGACAAGCCTAGCGTTAACAGTGTCTTTAGTTGGGTTAATCTGGCTTACAGAGTACTCAATTAATTCTCCTGATTGAGGGTCCATCATGGACACCAAAATTTGGGCTGTAAATCCATTCGGTTTATAGGGTTTGAGTCCTAAATATTCAGATAACAACCTAGCATCCTCGTCATTCAGGTTAGCTACTATTGCTTGAGGATCATATTCCTTCTTAGCGCTTGGAAACATGCTTGGGTACTTAATGAGCCACTCAGGTAAGTTTTGGCTAATAATTAAATCCTTAGCCATAAGTGATACTAGTCCAAAGTGCGACCTTAAAGCATAGTATTCATTTCCACTAAAATTTTTGATGTAGTTGACGACGTCCTTTTCAGCCCTTTCGTCATCGCTCAAATTTTTCCAAAACATGACCCACGGCTCTAGGTCTTTCATAATAAGAATATCTTTACCATCTGGACCATAGGTTGTAGCTCTTGCAACACGCTCATAGTCCATTGGAAGAAAATTAGTGTCATACTTTTGGAGTAAAAATTGTGACTTAACTGAGTTCATAACTAGCCACAAAACTGGCAAAAAGATAATCAGAAAGCCAAGAAATAAAAAGCCGTAGGAGATCCAGTCAGTCAGGCTAGCCTTTTTTTTGCCCTGTCTGCGAGTAAAAAATTTAATGACATCCGTCATAACTTGACTTGTCTCCTAGTTAAGTAGAATTGCAATAAAGAAAGAACGATTAATATTAGTGCAACAATTAATGAAGCCATTGCTGCAATACCTAAGCCAAAGAATGTTTTTTGGCCACGAATTCCGGCATTTTCAACAATATAAGAAACAAGTGAGATCCATCCAACTTGAAGTGCATAAAGCTCTTCAAAGGCCTGCACTGCTTTAATTAGTGACAGGACTGTTACAACTAATAAAATTGGCATTAATAAGGGCAGTGTAATACGCCAAAAAACACGCCCCTCTGAGGTCCCATCCATTTGAGCGGCCTCATAAAGATCCCTAGGAATTGACTGAAGTCCAGCCAGCAAGATGAGCATATAAAAACCCATATGAGCCCATGTATAGACAAAGATTGACCAGAACATTGTCCAGTTTGGATCCATTAGCCATTGGATCGGCTCAGCAATCCAGTTCCAGTCTATTAGCGTTTGAGACAACATGCCTTGCCTCTTCAGTATAAGAGTCCATAAAAATGCAACAACTACAGGGCTCAGCATGACTGGATAAAAAAATACAGCCCTCCAAAAACCCCTCCCAATAATTTCTCTATTCAAAACAATTGCAGTAAAAAGTGCTATGAGAACCATAATTGGCACTTGAAGTATCACAAAAACAAAGGTGTCGTAGAGTGCTGACTTGAATTTAGCATTTTCAACGTTAATGCCGCCAGTATCAATTTGAATTTCTTGAGTAATTCTTGCCAGGTTATCAAGTCCTGAAAATGCTCTATTTTCAAAGTTGATACTTGTTCCATCGGTCACAGAAAAGCCAAAGTTCATGAACAATGGAAGAAATGTAAAGAGTCCAAATATGAGGATGTTTGGAAATAAAAACAAGTAAGGAAGAGATTTAGTTCCAAATAGTTTTTGAGAAAACTCGATGGGCCAACCAATGCTTGACATAAGCTTTGGTACAAAGCCATAGACATCTTTTGCTAATACAAAACCTACCAAAAGATAGAGAGCAAAAAACAGAAACCAGCTATTAAGATTTAGAACAGATTCAAGCATTATAAGGGTTGAATTTTAAATAAAATTAAGGCCGCCTCTAGGGACGGCCTCAAAGTTTAGAACTTCAGTATAACTGAATAAGGACTATTCAGCTATCTTTGCTGCTACGTCAGCATCAATCGCTGCTAAAGCTTCATCAAGGCTCATTTCACCAGTGATTGCTTTAGTTATGTAGTCAGGAACGATGCCATAAATGGCAAAGTTTTTATTGTAACCTTGGAACCAATAGGCTTGCGGCGTAGAATCTGCCGCTTTACCTGCATTTGCTGCAAAAGTAGCCAGTCCAGCTGAAACTCTCTGGCTTACACCTGAGTAGTCAATTCCAGTCTTTTGAAGACCTTGGTGAGCAGTAATGTTTCCAGTGTTTGCTGCAAAGTAACCTGCTTTTCCAGCTTGCGACAAGAAGTCAATGAAAGAAGCTGAAACTTCAGGCTGCTTCGTTGATTTAAATGCAACAACTCCAGAACCTCCTGGCATTGCTCCACAACCACCTGTTCCGCATGGAATAGGAACAACTTTCCACTCAAAGTCAGTGATATTTGCATCATAGTTGCCAAGCATCCAAGAGCCTGACATATGCATAGCTACTGTGCCATCAAGGAAAAGAGGTGCTGCGTTTTTATAAGCAGTACCACCACCAGCAGGCCAGCCTTCAGCAGGCATTAAGCCTTCTTTATGCCACCCAACAAAAGTTTCAGCAAAAGCTCTAAAACCGTCATCAACTAAAATAGGAACACCATTTTCATGGAATTTCGCGCCATAAGAAAAAGCTGGTCCAGCCCATCTATGAGCAGTTCTATCCATTGCAAGTCCAGCAGTTAAGCCAAGTTCAGACTTGACTACTCTTAGAGCTTCTGCCCAGTCATCCCAGGTAGCACCCTCTTCAGGCATATCAACACCAGCATCTTCAAACATAGTTACGTTTACATAAGGACCCGTAACCGTAAGCTGAGCTTGCCAGCCATAAATTCCATTATCACCGGATGGCTTTCTGTACCATGGCAATGTTGCGCCGTAGTTTGCTTCCCATTTTTTAGCATCAACAAAAGGGGTAAGGTCAAGGTAATATTTGTTAAGTCCACCTAAATTAGTAACACGAGCAACATCTGGCGCTGAGCCAGCTTCAAGTTGATTTTCAAGTTGATCTCTAACTACATCATAACCAACTTTCTCAAAGTTAACTGTATTTCCAGTTGAGTTTTCCCATACAGAAGATATCTCTTCCAAAACGTCGCACTCATTAGCGTCTTGATAGCAAAGAAATTTAATTTCTGCTGCATTCACACTAAACGAGGAGGCGGCAAGAACTGATGCCATCAAAATACTTTTCTTCATATCTCTCTCCAAATTAAATAAAAAATAAATTTCAAGATTCATTAAAAACAGAAACCAGAACCTTAAAAAACTACTTTATGTAAATTAACACCATTTAAAACAAGTGCTATTTAACTATTTCGATATTTTCCACGCATACCAAAACTAAATTTAATATATACGAATTATTTAGCAATGTCAACTAATTTGAAAATAAAAGAAAAAAAGCGAAAATAAATGAAAATAAATGATTTAAATTACAATATAATGGATTAATTATGGAAAAACTAAACAAACGTCAACGCGACATTCTAACGCTTGCTGAAGAAGAGGGATACGTTAGTGTAGAAGGCCTAGCTAAAACATTTGATGTTACCCAGCAAACCATTAGAAGTGATATCAATAATTTCTGTGAACAAGATTTATTAGTGCGCTCTCATGGAGGAGCCTTCTTTTCAAAGGCGCATGATTATGCTTACAAATCAAGAAAAACCCTAGCTAGTAATGAGAAGAAAGATATCGCAGATGCAGTCGCCAACATCATTCCAAACAACTCCTCTATTGTCCTTGGCAATATCTACAGTGCTAAGAGTGGAACAACAATTGAACAGGTAGCTCAGTCTCTATATGCACACAAAGATCTTAGAGTTATTACAAACAATATAAATATTGTTAACATTTTTACTGAATTTAATAATGCAGAAATTTGGCTGGCAGGAGGAAAAATTAGAAATCCTGATTCTGCTGTAATGGGCTCTGATACAGCTGACTTCATTAAACAGTTTAAAGTAGATTATGCGGTTGTAGGTGTATCTGCAATTGACAATGAAGGCGCTTTGATGGACTTTGACTATGAGGATGTACTGGTTTCAAAAGCTATTTTTAATCACTGCAGAAGGCTAATCCTTGTTGCAGACAACTTTAAGTTTGATAGCACTGCACCGATGCTTTTAGGGAATATATCTGAAATAGACATCTTGGTTACAAACTTTCACCCTCCCTCTGAAATTATTGAAATTTGTAAATCAAATAAAATCGAAATTATTGTTGCTTCCTCGCCACTTGATGATAAAAACCTGAATCAAAATTTAGGATAAATTTTAAATTTCTATATTAATAAACTAACAATTAAACATCGTATGACTAACCATAAACTTGGAAAACTGAATCACCTAAAAAAGCTTTGCACAGATAACAATCATTTTCAAATGCTTGCAGTCGATCAGAGGCCGCCAATCTTTAATCTAATTAGTGATGCAAACAATGGACAATATACATATCAGCAAGTTGTTGAATGCAAAAAACTCATTACAACTCATTTGTCTCAGCAGGCGACAGCCATTTTGATGGATCCCCACTACTCTTTGTCGAATTTACTTTCATTCAATAAATCAAAGGGCCTTGTCATTACCCTTGAAGAGCATAACTTTAAAGAGACTAATAAAGGAAGATACTCTGAAAATATAAATAACTGGAGTGTTGAGAAAATAAAAAAAGCTGGTGGTGACGCAGTTAAAGTTTTAGCCTGGTATAGGCCAGATGCAGAAATAGAATCGATTGAACATCAAAGAAACTATGTGCAAACTATTGGTGAAGAGTGCGAGAAATACTCTATCCCTTTCCTGTTAGAGCTTCTTGTATATCCGTTTCAAAATGATGAGAATCATACGACAGAATATGTAGAGCAAAAACAAAAAAAGACTCAGCATGTGATTGATAGTGTTTTAGAATTTGCCAAGGACAAATACAAAGTTGATATCTTTAAGTTAGAGAGCCCTGTCGATAGCAGTCAGCTTAAAGACGAAATCACTCCTGAAACTGAAGATGCATTTAAAAAACTTGCTAACGCAACTAATAACAAGCCATGGGTAGTTCTATCCTCTGGGATGGACAAAGACTCATTCTATAAATGCCTTGAGCTAGCTTACAAAAATGGGGCTTCAGGGTACCTTGCTGGTAGGACAATTTGGCTTGATGCTTTTAACAAATACCCTAACATTGAACTGGTAGAAAAAGGCTTAAAAACTGACTCTGTGAGTTATGTTAAAAAACTCAATGACTTGACTTCTAAAAATGCACTATCTTTACAAAACTACTTTGATAATGGATTTAAAATTGACAGTCCTGAACAATTTACAAAAGAATTTGGAGGTTTTGAATGATTGGATATTTAGCACTAGCGAGGGAGACCTTTGATGTTGAGTTTGCTGAGTCGAAATTTAGTAACGCCAAGTCACTTTTATTGTCACTATCTCCGAATGCAATTGGTTTTAAAGAGCTCATTACGAATGACGAAGGAGCTAGTAAAGCTTTATCATTTTTTAAAGGCAACCCCTGTGACAAAATTTTCCTCTTTCAAACAACCTTTACTGACGCTAAATTTCTATTAAATTTTGCTCAAGAAATCAACAAACCAATCTGTATTGTCTCGTTTCCAGAGCCAAGAACGGGGGGAAGATTAAGGCTAAACTCGATTTGTGGTCTTAACCTGGGTATGCACTCATTAATAAAGAACAGCATTACTCCAGAATTTGTCATCATGGAGTCTGACGAAAAAGTCAACGAGTTCTCATTTCTAAGTTTTATAAGCGGCACAAATCAGGCCAATCAGCTATCTTGGAAAGAGGCAACGATTAGCAACAACCATGCTGATTTTGATTACACTATTGACAAGCAAACCATAGGAATTATTGGAACTAGGCCTGAAGGCTTTGATACTTGTGACTATGACTCCAACGAAGTAACGAGTAAGCTTAATGTGTCTCTGATAGATCTTGAGCTTGACGACCTTTTTAATGAAGCCAAAGAAGTGAAAGCAGACACTATTCTTAAAACTAAGAGCACTGTTTCGAGCTATCTTCAAGGAACTGAGGAGCTCGTTCAAGAAGAATTTGATAAAAGCCTTTCAATCTATCACGGTCTTGAGAGTTTAAAAGATAAGCACAATCTTGACGCCTTTGCAATACGATGCTGGCCAGAGACTTTCACAGAGTATGGCTGCGCTTCATGTGGACCGATGGCAATGATGAATGAGAAGAAAGTAAGCTGCGCCTGTGAGGCAGACGTACTTGGAGGAATTAGCTGCAACATACTTAACCAAATGAATGATAGCCCTTCCCTTCTCGTAGATATTGTTGATGTTGACAAAGCTGACAATTCTTTGGTGTTTTGGCATTGCGGTCTAGCACCAATCAGTATGGCAAAAGAAGGTACTGCTAAGTCTGGAATTCACTCCAATAGAAGAAAGCCTCTTCTACATGACTTCAGTCTTAAGGAAGGTGAAATAACGATATTTAGAGTTTCAAAGGCTCGAAACACACTTCAATTTTTCATTATGAAGGGCAAGGTCATTGATAGACCAAACTCTTTTTCTGGAACCTCTGGAGTAATTAGTCTGGGTGAGAATAGTCCACAAAAATTAGAGGAAATGTTTAAAGGTGGACTTGAGCACCATGTCGCTTTTACTTATGGGGACGTATCTGATAAGCTTATTCATTTTGGCAATAAAATGAATATTCCAACTTATACACTATGACGAGCAAAATTAAATATGCAATTATTGGCGCAGGATGTATGGGCCAAGAGCACATACTTAATATAGAGATTATTGATGATGCTGAGGTTATTGCATTGTGCGATACTAGTGAAAAATCTATCAAGGAATCTCTTGACTTACTTAATAATGATGTTGCTATTTTTGATAATTACATTGACCTTGTAGAGGCCAACATTGCAGATGCATTTATCATTGCAACACCCAACTTTACGCACATTGAAGTTTTGAAAGAAGTAATGAAATCAGAAGCTCATCTTCTGATAGAAAAGCCGCTCTGTACAACTGTTAAGGACTGTCAAGAATTTGAAAAATTGGCAGTAGACTATCCGGGTGTTATTTGGACTGCGATGGAATATCGCTACATGCCGCCTGTCCAAAGAATGATTAAAGAGATTCATAACAAAACTATTGGTGATTTAAAAATGCTCTCTATTCGTGAGCACCGCTTTCCTTTTCTACATAAAGTTGACGACTGGAATCGATTCTCAATAAAAACGGGTGGAACGCTGGTTGAAAAATGTTGTCACTTCTTTGATTTAATGAGATTAATAGCACAGAGTGAGCCCTTAAAAGTCTACGCCAGTGGTAATCAAGATGTAAATCATTTGAATGAGAAATATGATGGAATGGTGCCAGATATTCTTGACAATGCTTTTGTAATTGTCGATTTTGAAAATGGAGTTAGAGCATTCCTGGATATTTGTATGTTCGCTGAAAATTCAGAATTTCAAGAAGAGTTATGTGCGGTTGGATCTACAGGAAAGATTGAAACAGAAGTTCCGTCCAATAAATCCGGCATTGCCAGCTCAGATATTAGAATTGGTCTCAGAGAAATTACCACGGCATTTAAAGAAACTATAGCAGTCGATTCCAAAATTCTTGAAGCTGGACACCACCATGGCTCTACTTACTATGAGCACCTATCTTTTATAAAGGCAATCCGTAATAATACCAAGCCAGAAGTGTCACTAAATGACGGCCTCATTGCTGTTGCAATAGGAGAGGCTGCTGAAATCTCTATCAAAGAAGGTAGGGTTGTGCAAATGAGCGAGTTTGACCTTTGATAACTTGTGTTGGACCTATTTTTTTAGACAGAGTTGTCAAGATTGATAGCTTTCCAAAAAAACCAATTAAACTAGTGGCTAAAGGCCTAGAAAAAAGACTTGGAGGGCCAGCTGCGGTGGCTAGCTTTGCAGTTACTATTCTTGGCGAAAGCTCTGAGCTGGTTAGCCGTTTTGGTGACGATGATGCTGCTGAGTTTTTGCAATCTGAACTTGATGAATACAATATCAACTTTGAAAATTCTATTACAGTAAATGGCGCACTTTCATCTCAGAGTCATATTTTTGAAGACAATCATGGTGAAAGAATGCTAGCAGTTTTCAATGAGAAAAAATTGCTTGAAGAAAAAACACTTCCTAACTTTAATTTTACTAACGAGCAAACCTATTTAATTGACACGCACTGGATTGAGGCGGCCCATTATGTTGCAAAAAATACTCACGAGCGTGGTATTAAATGTGTTGTTGACTTAGATAATTTCACAAAAAGTACAGCAGTTGATGAGACTATTAATTACTCATCCCACCCCATTTTCTCTGAAACTGGTTTATTGCAATACACAAATGATAATTCAGTAATTGATTCTTTAAAAAACTTATACAAGTCCAATAATAAGTTTTATGCAGTTACTCTTGGTTCAAAAGGAGTTTATTGGATTGATAATGGTCGAGTTTTTCATTGCTCAGCACCAAAGATTAATGCAGTAGAAACTAATGGTGCGGGTGATGTATTTCATGGCGCTTTTGCGAGATTTATCCATGCAAATAAAACGATACAAGAGTCTATAGAGTTAGCAACTGCAGCCGCATCTCTTAAGTGTTCTAGAAGCGGTGGAATAAGATCAATACCCGATTACAATGAGCTTATTGAGTTCTCAAGTCAATTTAAACCAACAACAGAAATAAAATAGCTATGAAAAAAATATTAATTACTGAATTTATGGAGCAAGATAGTGTTGACAGTATTTCTGAAGTATTTGAGGTTATTTATGACCCAAGTCTTCATGAAAATATCGAAAGCTTAGAGTCTCAAATAGAATTAGTTGACGCTGTAATAGTTAGAAATAAAACTCAACTTAATGAATCTTTATTATTAAAAGCTAAAAACCTGAAGTTTGTTGGTCGCTTAGGGGTTGGTTTAGATAACATTGATACTAATTTTTGCCTTGATAACAATATTTTTGTTCAGCCTGCAACTGGAATGAATGCTGACTCTGTTGCAGAGTACGTTATCGCCTGCACACTGTCCTTGTTAAAAAATATTCCTACTTCTCATAGCGGCACATCTACAGGCCAATGGCCTAGAACATCTATTAAATCAAGAGAGTTGGGAGGTAAAACGTTAGGTTTACTTGGTTTTGGGGTTATTGGTAAGAAGGTCAGTCGACTGGCCCAAATTTTTGGCGCAAATGTTATTGCTTATGATCCATTCGTTGAATCTTCTGATGCAGAAAATCTAGGCGTTTCATTGACTTCTCAAGAAGAGCTTTTTAATCTTTCAGATGTTATAACTATTCATCTTCCCCTTACTATTGAGACTAGAGATCTAATGAATCTTAGTTCATTCAAAAAGATGAAAAAAAACCCAATCATTATTAACTCATCAAGAGGTTCAATAGTTAATGAAAATGATCTCTTGATAGCCTATAAAGAAAAATTTATTAGTGGTTTTGCTCTTGATGTATATGAGTCAGAGCCAGTTAAAGAAAGTTTCTATAATGAGATTACAAGCTCTATGAACTGCATTCTGACACCACATACTTCTGGAGTTACAGTGGAATCAAATATAAGAGTTAGTCAGTTTATCGCTGACAAAACTATAAAGTTTTTAGAATAAAGATCAAGAAAAAGCTAGGATAACTGGTTGATGATCAGAAGCATCTATTTCCTCATTAACTTCAATGCTATCAAGATTACTCTCTAGATTTTGACTTATAAAACCAAAGTCTCTGCAATGAGGCCCTTCAGGCCATTGTTTTTTATCAAAAATACCGCATGTTGGAGCATGTGTTGAGCTTGGGTTTAGCTGCTTCCAGGCATCAAGAAAGAAATTTGAGTTTATCTCATTACTAGTTAATAAATTGTACTCAACAGAACCAGGGTTGAAGTTAAAGTCTCCGCAAAGAATAACCCTGTCCGACCTTTCAAATTTTCTATATGAACCGTTATTATCAAAAAGGGGAGGCATCATAGCTAAATTATTAATCTCTTGATTAATAGATACAATTCTCCTTACTTGCTCACATCGTTGAAATTCAGAATGAAACTCTAGGTGAGTGGTCATTATGCACAAAGGAAATAACGGGGTTTTAATTGTTATTTCTGACAATTGTCGAGGCATCTGCCTAAAAGAATTATTAACTGTTTGAGGCAATATATGGTTAAAACTAGACAAAACTGGAAATTTAGAAAGTATAAGGTTTCCATACTGCTCTCTCACTTCAGAATTTTCACGCTTAATATCATAAGCTGGGCCAAAAAAAACTGAATAATCAACAAAGAGATTTGAGAGCTCTGTAACCTGATCTGGTTGGGTGCCGTCTGAAAGCATACAATTAATAGATACTTCCTGAAGACAAATAATATCAGGATCACACATATTTACGATTGATTCAGCAATTCGCCTTAATGAGATACCCCCATCGACGCCCTGACCATTTTGAATATTCCAAGTCAGGACAGTTATCACTTAATACCGGCCTGCATGAATGATTGAACAAATTGTTTTTGAAATATTAAAAATGCAATGAGCAATGGCGCGACTGAAATCAATGTCGCAGCAGACATGATTGACCAGTCCACGCCAGTCTCAGGAGAACCAAAAATACCCAAACCAACAGTTAGTGGCCTAGTTTCGACCGAATTAGAAATAATAAGTGGCCACAAAAAGTTATTCCAATGATGGCTTACGGAAACTAAAGAAAAAGCAATAAAGGTAGGCGTTGCTAACGGTACATAGACCTTCCATAAAATGCCCATTGTGCTGCAGCCTTCTAATTCAGCAGCATCCTCAAGCTCTTTTGGAATAGATTTAAATGTTTGACGAAGCAAGAAGATACAAAATGCGCTTGCAACATAAGGCAACCCCATTCCAGTTATTGTATCTACCAATCCTAATTTAGAGAGAGTGACATAGTTTTGAACAATTAAGATTTCTGGAGTGATCATTAACTGAACTAATACCAGAGCAAATGCAACATTCGCTCCACTAAATTTAAAACGAACAAAGGCATACGCAGCCAAAGTTGAGATTAAGAGCTGTCCAGGAAGTATAAAAGACACCAGTAAAAATGTATTCAGCCCATATCTAAGAAATGGCGCCTGACTCCATGCTTCACGAAAGTTATCGAGAGTTAAAGGAGAAAAAATATTAAAGTGAATAGCGTCATTACTATAGTGAAAAGCCGCCCAAAAAGCGTAGAGAAGAGGTAGTACCCAAAACGCCGCTAAAATGTAGGCGCCCATTAACTCCAAACTCGATGTAAATTTATTTTTAGATGTCATCTGTAGTGGACTCGTTTTTCAATAAATAAGAATTGTGCTAAAGCTGTAAGCGCAAGAAGCACAAGTAAAAATATAGTTAGTGCAGAAGCATACGATATATCTAAAAATGCGAATGCAGTTTCATAGATGTAATATAAGATTAAGTTGCTTGCATTGTCCGGCCCACCCTTAGTTAATACAAATAAATGATCAACAAGTTTAAAAGAGTTTAAAAAGGCATTAATAAGGACAAATAATGTTGTTGGAAGAAGCAAAGGGTATTGAACACGCCAAAAATAATTCCATCGAGAAGATCCCTCTAACTTTGAAGCCTCCTCAAGCTCTGGAGAAATTGTTTGAAGACCGGCAAGATAGAAAACCATAAAAAAGCCCGCCTCTTTCCAGACAGTCATAACCATAATAGAAGGAAGAACAGTTGATGGACTCCCAAGCCAGTTGGTACTTTCAAAGCCAAAAATAGATGCCGCCTGATCAATTAATCCAATTTCAGGTGCGTAGAAAAATAACCATATATTCGCAACAGCAATCATTGGAAGCATTGTTGGTGTAAAGTAAGCCATTCTGAGTAATCCCCTTCCAGGGATCGCTTTGTTAACAATCAAAGCCATAATAATTGCTAAACCAATAGACGTAGGAATAGTTCCAAGAGCAAGCCACATATTGTTGGCAAAAACTTTCCAAAATATTGGATCACTTAACATACTCTCATAACCTTCAATTCCAGAGAATCTTCTTGGCCGTATAACTGATTTATTCGTATATAAACTATTAAGAAAAGTTGTAATAGTAGGATAGTGGGTAAACGCCAGAAGCAATATCGCTGCAGGTGCAAATAATAACCAACCCTGAAAATTTCGAACGCTATCTTTCATTATTATTTCTTTAAAATTTTAAATAATTAAGTGGCGGGCAAAATTTAAATGCCCGCCAAATTAACCTACCTGCTTATCGGTAAGGTTTTAAAATACGCTCAGCAGCCGCTTGCGCTTCTGTTAGAGCTTCTTTAGCTGTTTTACTTCCTACAAGTGTTGCTTGGATAGCATCATTCAATCCTTTTTTAACTCGACTTGTTTGGTAAGTTGAAAATTCAGCTGTTGCATATTTTAGTTGATCACGAGCAACCGCTGCTGGTGGGAAACCTGCAACATATGATTTCAAAGTATCTGTCTCATATGCATCAGGACTAACGCCCATATAACCAGTAGCTACAGACCACTTAGCAGAATTTTCAGGAGCAGTCATAAATTTAATTAGCTTCATTGATGCTTTACGTTCTTCATCAGAAGTGTCCTTAAAGATATAGAAGTTTCCTCCACCTGTTGGCG
The DNA here is from genome assembly GCA_014384565.1 of Candidatus Pseudothioglobus aerophilus. Taxonomy (GTDB): domain Bacteria; phylum Pseudomonadota; class Gammaproteobacteria; order PS1; family Pseudothioglobaceae; genus Pseudothioglobus; species Pseudothioglobus aerophilus. The sequence goes on along the minus strand of JACNFO010000033.1, from coordinate 5,451 downwards.
TACCGCGACGCTTTCCTGCTGGAAGCATTGCAACACCAAAGTCAAAGTCAGCCTTCTTTTTAACTGTTGTTAAGTTTCCTGTTGAGTGCCACATCATAGCTGTTTTGCCTTCTAAGAAGTTTTGACGAAGCGTACCCCATTCAATTGTGCCTTTTGGCATAATTTTATGGTCTTCACCAAAGCTCTTCCATACTTCAAGCGCTTCAATAACATCTGGATGATCAAAGTTAGTTTTATCACCACTTGTCATTAGAGTTTGGCCATTTTGCATTGCAAGGGCACCAAACATCCAGTAAGGATAACCTGTCGATGGAATCATAAGTCCCCATTGAGAGCCGTCATCTTTAGTCAGCGCTTTAGCTGCTGCAATTAGTCCACCCCAAGTTGCAGGAGGTGTTTCTGGATCTAAACCAGCTTCACGAAACGCATCTTTGTTATAGTACATAACAATTGTAGAACGTTGAAATGGAATACCCCATGTTTTACCTGCTGCAACTCCATTTTCCATCAATGATGGATAGAATGAATTTAACCAGGCCTTCTCTTCACTTGTTGAAACTAAGTCATCGAAAGGTACAATTGCGTCAAGCTCACGAAGCTCATGAACGTCAATTGAAAACATAACTGATAGTTGTGCTGGCTTTCCACTTTCCAAAGCAGTAAGTGCCTTTATTCTGGTATCGTCATAGTTACCTGAATAAATTGCATTGACTTCAATGTCTGGGTTTTTAGACATAAAGTCCGCAACCATTGCATCAACAGTTTGTGTTAAAGCGCCACCCACAGCAACTGGATAGTACATTGTTAATTCCGTTTTAGCTATTGCAGCACCCGATATCATTGAAATACCAAGGGCAACAGTTAAGCTATACGAAAGTTTTTTAAAAAACTTACTCATTTAACTTCTCCTCATTAAAAAAATCGTAGTAACTTTCATTTGTTATTTATCAACGCCCCTACGAAGTAAAGCGTTGATTATTTTTTTTAAACAAATGCATATCCTCAGGATCCCAGCTAATATTTAGTTTGTCATCCAGATGAATTTTGGGTTGTCTTGGCTCACGCAGAAAGAAATCTTGGCCTGAGTGGCTAATTTTAAAAACAGTTTCACCGCCAAAGTAATCGATTCCTTTGACAGTTACAGGTAGTCCTTTTTTTGAAAAATTAAGATGCTCTGGTCTAATTCCAAGATTAATAGAATTTTTACTAATTTCAATCTTCTTTTGGTTTTCTTTACTAAGATCTGTTATATCGATTTTCTTAAGATTTAAGATATTCATTGGCGGAAGACCAATAAATTGCGCACTAAAAATACTATTTGGGTAATTGTATATTTCTTCAGGAGCACCTTTTTGAACAATTTGACCAGAGTTAAGAAGAATAATTTGATCAGCCATAGACATTGCCTCTACCTGATCGTGAGTAACATAGACTACTGTTAGCCCAAGCCTTTGCTGAAGATCGCGAATTTCATCACGCATTTCTGCGCGTAATTTGGAATCCAAGTTTGATAATGGTTCATCCATTAGGCAAACTGACTGATCAGAAACAATTGACCTTGCTAATGCAACCCGTTGACGCTGGCCACCAGATAGGTTCGACGGCTTTCGATCTAATAAATCAGACAATCCAACTGCATTTGCTGCTTCAGCAACACGTTTTTCACGTTCAGCTGCAGGCACTTTTCTTACTTTAAGACCAAATTGGATATTTTCTTTAACATTTAAGTGTGGAAAGAGTGCATATGATTGAAACACCATAGAAACACCTCTTTTTGATGCCTCTAGATTTGTAACATCTCGATTTTCGATTTTAATAGAGCCAGAAGTAACGCTTTCTAATCCTGATAACATTTTAAGAATTGTAGATTTTCCACAGCCAGATGGTCCTAACAAAACTGTAAATGATTTTTCTGGAACAACAAAAGACACATTCTTAACGGCCTCTATTTCTCCCCAGCTTTTAGATAAGCCTTTAACTTCAATTGAACTCATAATTCATCCTTCTCACAAATAATTAATTCTGATTCAGAATCATTCAAAATCTTACATATTTCATTGGGTGGCTTTTGATCACATATAACTTTAGATACATCTTGAATTTGGCCACCACGAACATGTGCAGAACGACCAAACTTTTCGTGATCTAAAACTAAAAGGCTTTCACGTGAGTTATTAAGAATTACCCTTCTAATCTGAACCTCTTCATCATCAAAGTCTAAAAGAACTCCATCCATATCAACACCGCCAACACCAAATACACTGAAGTCTGTCATATATGAACTAAAAAAGCTCTCTACAGGACTTCCAAGCATATCAAAATCTCCACTACGAATACGTCCACCAGAGCAATTAACTTCAAAAGTAGAGTTTGCACTTGCAGTTTGAGCAATTATTAAGTTGTTTGTGTAGATTTTTAAATCTTTGTGTCTTAAGAGTGCCCGCATAACCATTTCAGGAGTGGTTCCAATTCCAAGAGATATTGAACTGCCATTTGGAATTAGTTTAGCAGCATGCTTTGCTATCGCTCTTTTAGCAACTCTGTTAAGAACTTGCCTTGTTCCATAAGCAAGATTACCTTCAGTCGATATTGACTCAATTCCGCCATGCTTTCGTCTTGCTTGTCCATAATCACATAGTGCATTTATGTCCCTTCTCACTGTTTGAGTAGTTATATCAAAACGCTCAGCTAGACTCTCAACTGTAATAAATTCCTCTTGGCGAAGAAGATCTGAGATTTCAGCTTGTCGAGCAGTTAGATCCATTTTTATAACCTAAAAAGTTCATTTGAACTATAATTCTACCATAATACTAATGATTTGAATATTATTTTTTATCAAGCGAAGATATTAAGCTAATAACCCCATAAATAGTGCTTAATTATGATAAAATGTTAACTTAATTGTTCATATGAACATATAATCATTACAAATATCAATATTTATTACATTATTGCTGCAGTATTAATATTGATAAGTTGAATGAAATTAAAAACTATTTAAGAATTAGGAGATCAAATGGATAACATTTCTACTATGTCTAAGCAGCAATTAAATGAGGTAAAAATCATTCTTACAGATATAGACGATACATTGACTACTGAAGGAAGACTAAAAAGCAATGCATATACCGCTCTAGAGAACTTATCAAATTCTGGCTTTATCGTTATCCCTGTTACGGGTCGATGTGCGGGTTGGTGTGATCACATTGCTAGGATGTGGCCAGTCAATGGCGTAGTTGGAGAAAATGGTGCTTTTTTCTTTAGTTATGATCACCAATCTAAAAAAATGCAGCAGACCTATTGTCAGACTCCAAAAGAACGAAAAGAGAATCATCTTGCTCTTCATGAAATTAAAAAAACTATCCTTAAAGATGTCTCTGGTTCAGCACTAGCATCTGATCAGGATTATCGGCACACAGATCTAGCTATTGATTTTGCTGAAGATGTTGCGACATTATCATCTAACAAGATTAAGGAAATCGTCACAATTGCTGAAAATGCTGGTGCAATTGCAAAGGTTAGCTCAATCCATGTAAATTGTTGGATTGGAAGCCATAATAAGTTATCTACAAGCCTTACAACACTTGAACAAGTATTCGGGGTAAGTAATTCAAATATACAAAATGAAGTTCTCTTTATTGGAGACTCGCCAAATGACTCTATGATGTTTGATTACTTTAACAAATCAGTTGGCGTAGCTAATGTTATGGATTTTATTAAAGAATTGGATAAGCCGCCCAAATATATTACTCTAAACCACTCAGGTGAAGGGTTTGTTGAGCTTGCTGATTCTCTTTTAAGGAGATAGTTTTTTAAACTTTATTGTCAAAATAGATGTCAAAAATAAACGATAAAATTTATGATGTATTTATAGCTGGTGGAGGTATAAACGGAGTTGGGGTAGCTCGTGATGCTGCTGGGCGCGGTTACTCAGTATGCCTTTGTGAAATGAATGATTTTGCTTCTGGCACTTCATCATCCTCAACCAAACTAATTCATGGAGGTCTTCGTTATCTTGAGCATTATAAGTTTCGGCTAGTTCAGGAGTCTCTAAAGGAGCGTGAAATTTTATTAAATATGGCTCCCCATATAATTTGGCCAATGAGATTTATTCTTCCTCATACAAAAGGCATGAGGCCTAGATGGTTCTTAAGATTAGGATTAGCAATTTATGATCATTTAGGGTATCGAAAAATTTTACCGGGCACAAGTAATGTAAATTTTGCCAGTCAAAAAACAAATTCTCCACTTAAAGATACTTTTAAGTCTGGATTTGAGTATTCAGATTGTTGGGTAGATGACTCCAGACTGGTTATATTAAATGCAGTTGACGCTGCCTCAAAAGGAGCCTCATTAAGAAACTATACAAAGGTAACAAATGCAACTAGTTCAAATGGCCTGTGGACAATCTCAACAAAAAACTCTTTAAATGGTAAGGTAGAAATCGTTAAGGCAAAAGCTTTTGTTAATGCATCTGGACCCTGGGTTGATGAGGTTTTAAAAGAATCTTTTAAAGTTAAAGATTCAAAAAATGTTCGTCTTGTCAGAGGCAGTCATATTGTTGTAAACAAACTATATGAGGGAGACAAGTCCTATATCTGCCAAAATAAAGATGGGCGCATTTTCTTTATAATTCCATATGAAGATAATTTCACATTGATTGGAACAACAGATATTGATCATGGTAAGTCAGCTGATCAAGTAAAAATAAGTGAGCAAGAAAAATTATACATCTGCGAGTCAGCAAGTAGTTATTTAAAACAAGAAATTACAACAAATGATATAGTCTGGAGTTATTCAGGGGTGAGACCACTCTATGACGATGGTGCAAGTAAAGCTCAAGAGGCAACTAGAGATTATGTTGTCTCAGCCAAGGAATATGACTACTCATTAATGATTAATATTTTTGGGGGAAAAATTACAACCTACCGTCGATTATCAGAAACAATTATTGAGCATATCGAGAACTTCCTTGGTAAACGAGGCAAACCATGGACTGAGCATTCTCGCCTTCCTGGAGGAGAAATCAAAGTTGCAACTCTTTCTGAATTTGAAGCAAAGTTAAAAAATAAATATAGCTTCTTTACGAATGAACTAATAAGAAGACATGCTAGGTCATATGGAGAGCTTTCTTTTGATATTTTTGGTGATGCTGACAGTTTAGATGTATTAGGTGAAAATTTTGGAGGCGGATTATATGAAGCTGAAGTTCAATACTTAATTAATAATGAATGGGCAAGATCTTCAGACGATATTCTTTTTAGGCGCTCAAAACTTGGATTAATACTTTCTGAGACAGAAATAGAAAACCTTAACTTATTTTTGAAAAAAAATAATACAAAATCCCAATCCTCTGAAAATATAATATCTTCAGAAAATAAAGAGGTTCTTAAGGCATGAACCTACTAATTGAACTATTAGGGTCAATTGCACTTCTGTTGTGGGGTCTTC
>JACNFO010000025.1 GCA_014384565.1 Candidatus Pseudothioglobus aerophilus | reverse complement strand
GAGAGTTTATTATTAATGCGCTTGATAAGCAGTGGTATTACCCAAATATTTCAAGGCAATTTAAAGATAATGAGTTCGAATACTTTGACTATATTCATGAGTCCTTAAGAAGTGATAAAAAAATTATCTCTCTTATAGATAAATTAAGAAAACACAGTAAAGAATTTGATGACTAAACACTTCTATCAAAATTATAAGAGCTTGTGATAACAACTTACCTTTACATACAACCAAGCATTTTCTAATTAAAGTGACACTCGATGCCTCTAAGTAGTAACCAAACTCAAACGCAGACTCAGCGGAATGAACACAATGCTCAATATTTGATATAGTTGCCCCTTTATGAAACAAATAATTTGTATGGTTGTTAAATTTATAAAGTAGGTATACAATAGATTGGTCTCAGTACTATTTTAACTGGTCAAGTTATATTAGGCTTTGTCTTAAAATTTTTATACTCTTGATTTGATACTTTTTCAAAAATATCCATAGTTAATCTGGCTTCTGAGTTGATTAACTTACTATTGGAGATTAATTATGAATAAGAATAAATTTTTACTAACGTTAATGGCAACTATTCTTGTCTTTACTGGCTCAAATACTTTTGCTGAGGAAAAAGTTGTTAAGTGGAAACTTGCTATGCATTGGCCTCAAACTTTAGCACCTTTTGCGTGGACTGTGCTTCGTTTCTCAGAGAATGTTGAGGAGATGAGTGGTGGACGCATGACAATACGTGTCGATGACTCTAACAAGCATAAAGCTGCAGCAGGAATACTTGATATGGTTGGTGATGGTCAATACGAGATGGGCCATACAGCTTCATACTACTGGAAAGGAAAAGACATCAACACGATGCCATTTACAACGATGCCTTTTGGTATGACAACTGCTGAACAGGATGCTTGGTACTACTATGGCGGTGGTGAGGCGCTTGCACAAGAAGTGTTTTCTAAACATAATGTCATTTCGCATCAAGGCGGAAGTACAGGTAATCAGATGGGTGGCTGGTTTCGAAAAGAAATTAATTCTGCTGAAGACCTAAAAGGCCTTAAGATGAGGATTCCTGGTTTTGCAGGAGAAGTTATGAGTGAGCTTGGTGTAGCGGTAACTAACTTGCCGGCTGGCGAGCTATATACAGCACTTGAGCGAGGCACAATTGACGCGCTTGAGTGGGTTGGTCCGGGTATGGATATAAATATGGGCTTTCATAAGGTTGCACCATACTACTATACTGGTTGGCATGAGCCAGCAACAGACTTACAATTCTTAATTAATCAAGATGCATGGGATGAACTCCCAGCAGATTTACAAGCAATTGTTAAGTCAGCTATCATAGTGTCTAAATCTTCTATGTACTGGGAAAACTATGCAATGAGTTCCGAAGCTTGGTCTAAGATGGGGGTCGATTACCCTAACATTAAAGTTAAGTCATTCCCTCCAGAGTTAGTAGCACAAATGAAAGCTGCTAATGCTAAGCTTATTGCTGAAACGTCTGCGAAAGACCCTATGTTTAAAAAAATCATAGATTCTCAATCAGAATTTATGGCTAAGGCTAGAGAGTGGACTAAGATTTCAGATTATTTATATTTGAAAGACAATATAGACTAATTTAAATCTAGATTTTTATATGATGCCCGCTATAAAGGCGGGCATTTTTTTTAGGGTTAATTTTTTATGCAGTGGATTGAATCATTTTGCGATAAGTTTGCCAAAATCTTAGGTGTAGTTATTTCATTTTTGCTTATTTTAATGATGATCAATGTTACCTTTGATACCTTGAACCGCTACCTGATGAATACAAACTATGTTTTCTTACAAGAAATGGAGTGGCATCTTTTCTCTATCATTATTCTTCTAGGATTATCATATGCTCTGAATGAAGAGGGCCATGTGAGGGTTGATATTCTTTACACAAGGTTTAGCCAAAAAAAGAAGGCAATCGTTAATATGATTGGCGTGGTGATCTTTATATTACCACTCAGTTTGTTGATAGCATTCGGCTCATTAGGCTTTGTAGAGAAATCATTTATTTTTATGGAGCAAAGTGGAGACCCTGGAGGTCTGCCCTATCGTTTCATCATTAAGGCTTTAATTCCAACGTCATTTTTTGTTTTGATAATTATGTCTACGGGTTATTTTGCCCGAAACTACAACCTCCTGAAAAGGCTCAATTTAGGATCAGAGTCATGATAGGGTTAACAATGTTTTTTACCGGTCTAGGAATGCTAATTATTGGCTTTCCAGTTGCGTTTACTTTTGGCGCCGTTGCAGTGTTCTTTGGACTTGCTGCCGGCATCATTGAGGCTTTCGCTGATGGCGAGCTACTAGTTGATGGGATAGATAATGGTTTAATGATGTTTTCAATGATGCCTCATCGCATATGGAGTATAATGAACAACACCGTTTTAATGGCAATACCGTTGTTTATTTTAATGGGGCTTATTCTACAAAAAACCAAGCTTGCTGAACGTCTTCTCGTTTCTATGGGATTCTTGTTTGGTGAAATTAGAGGCGGATTGGCTATTAGCACCGTTCTTGTTGGCTCTTTATTGGCAGCATCCACTGGAGTTGTTGGAGCCAGCGTTGTTGCAATGGGTGTTATCTCACTACCGGTTATGCTAAAGTACAATTATTCAAAGAGTTTGGCGACTGGAACCATATGTGCAGCTGGAACCTTAGGACAGATTATCCCACCTTCAATTGTGCTTATTATTTTAGGTGATGTTTTTAATGTTCCCGTTGGAGACCTATTTAAAGCCGCATTATTACCAGGACTAGTTTTGGTTGGAGCGTACGTAATTTATATTTTAGTAATTTCATATTTGCACCCTGAAGTGGCGCCTGCAGTTAAGTTTGATGATAATGAAAAAACAAGCTCAAAGAAAAAAATACTTAACGCTTTATTTGATATCATCCCTCCCTTAGCGCTTATTATTGTTGTGCTCGGATCTATATTTGCAGGCGTTGCAACACCTACTGAGTCTTCTGCAATTGGCTGTACTGGCGCTATAATACTTGCAATTTTGTACAGACAGTTTTCATTTTCTATGTTAATTGAGGCTGCTAAAGAGACAGTAAAAATAACGGCAATGGTTTTTGGTATTTTGATCGGCGCAACAGCATTCTCTATGGTCTTTACCTATACCGGTGGTGACTTACTGATAGAGCAGTTTATGCTCAGTTTGCCAGGAGATAAATGGGGCTTTGTTATAATTTCAATGCTCGTTATTTTAGTCTTGGGATTTTTTATTGATTTTGTAGAAATTTCTTATATTATTGTTCCAATATTAGTGCCAATTTCAGAAGTTGTTGGAGTTAACCCAATCTGGTTTGCAATTCTAATAGCTATGAACCTACAAACTTCATTTTTAACTCCACCATTTGGCTTTAGTTTGTTTTATTTAAAGGGGGTAGCCCCAAGCAGTATAAAAACTACTGATATATATAAAGGAGTTATTCCTTTTATATTAATACAGGTTCTTGTCTTAGCTTCTATTGTTTTTTTTCCAGAATGGTATGGCACCTTTAAATATTAAATATCAAATAATTTTAAAAAGGAAACAATACTGAAATACTAGTTATCAATTTAAACATTAGATGTATTTTTTTACGTAAATGGTATATTGTACTGACTATGAAAACTGTAATAATCACTAAAACTGGTGGACCTGAAGTTTTAAAACTTAAAAACTCTAATCTTGGTAGGCCTGGGCAAGATGAGGTGTTAATTGAACACGCAGCTATTGGTTTGAATTTTATTGATGTTTACCACCGTTCAGGTCTTTATCCTGTCGAACTTCCATCTGGAATTGGTTTAGAGGCATCAGGGATTATTAAGGAAGTTGGAGGCAACATTGATGTCTTTAAAGCTGGTGATAGAATCGCTTATTTTGGTCAACCACTTGGTGCTTATGCATCCCATAGAATTTTCCATGCAAAAGATCTTGTTTTAGTCCCTGAAAATATTGATTTAGAAGTTGCGGCTACTCTAATGATAAAGGGATTAACTTCATTTTACTTGCTCCACAAAACTTACCCTGTTTCTTCAGGTGAAACTATCTTATTTCATGCTGCTGCTGGAGGTGTTGGACAAATATTTTGTCAGTGGGCAAAAAGCCTAGGGTGCAAAGTAATCGGAACTGTAGGCTCAGAGGAAAAAATTGACTTAGCTAAAAAAAATGGTTGCGATTATGTCATTAACTATTCAAAAGAAAGCTTTTCAGAAAAAGTTTTAGAATTAACCAATGGCATTGGTGTCCCTGTTGTTTATGATGGTGTTGGAAAAAACACTTTAGAAGGTTCTTTAGAGTGTTTAAAAATTAGAGGCATGATGGTTTCATTTGGAAATGCCTCGGGTGCACTGCCTGATATTAATGTTCAAAAGTTGATTCAACCAAAGGGCTTATATCTTACAAGGCCATCGGGAGCTCAATATTACAGATCAAGAAAAGATGTAGATGAAGGAGCTCAATTATTATTTGAAAAAATTGGTAATGGAGAAATAAAAATAGAAATATTTAAAAAGTATAAATTAGATGAAGTGGTCCAGGCTCACACTGACCTTGAGAGTAGAAAAATTATTGGACCTGCAGTAATTATTCCAAATTAATCTAAAAGTAATTACTTATTAGCCTCAAGAAACCTACGTCTGTATTTTATTAAAATTGCTTCCGTATAGCCATTAGGCTGACTCATTCC
>JACNFO010000007.1 GCA_014384565.1 Candidatus Pseudothioglobus aerophilus | reverse complement strand
AATAATAGAAGAATTCAAAGCGAAAGTTTCCTTTCTGTTCTGAAAAACATTGGATTATCTGATGAAGAAAAAGCAGCTAATAAAAGTACCTTAATCAATCATACCGAGACAGTTAAAGTTAGTTATGATACGGATAGGGTTTCAACTGAAACACTTCTGAAAAATTTTTGGGAGATTCATGATCCAACCCAATTAAACAGGCAAGGTAATGATGTTGGAAATAACTATCGTTCTGCAATTTATTGGACTAATGATAAACAAAAAGAAATTGCAATTCGAACGGGTCAACTATACCAACAACTATTAAATGAAAAAGGTTATGGTGAAATCATGACTGAAATGGCAGCTTTAGAGAAGTTTTGGCCAGCTGAAGACTACCATCAAGATTATATACTAAGAAATCCGAATGGCTACTGCCCTGATCATTCTACGGGTGTTACTTTTATAGAGCAAGCTCAAAAAGAATCGTTGGTTGTAGATATTTCGCCCTTAGGTGGAAAAGAAATTATTGTTATTGGTCCAGAGGTTGAAGGTACTTGCTTATTTTGTCTTGAGTTCGAAAAACTAGTAACGTCAAAATACAAGGGAACGATTCCATTAAGGTCAGCTCCAGCATCTTCATTGAAAGGCTTTGAGCTAATTACAGAGACATGGGCTACACCTACTATTTTTCTAATAGAGAATGGAAATGAGGTTTGGGCACATCAAGGATTAATGTCTTCTGATGATTTTTATAAAGCTTTAGGTGAATTTAAGCTGGGTAAAGGTTCTGAGGCTTTTAATGTTGCATTTAATAACGGCACAGATAGAAGGTTCTGCGAACAGTATGAGGTTTTTAAGAATACGCCTGACGGTATTTTTATAGATAAGCTTTCTGGAAGGCCACTTTTTGATACCGCGGACAGATTTGATTCAAAGTCTGGCTGGCTCTCCTTTACAAGGCCTGTTCGAAATGAGGTTTATGAAGTGCTTGATCTTAGTTATGGTATGACACGTACAGAAATTAGATCTGTAAGTTCTGATATTCATTTAGGCCATGTGTTTAATGATGGTCCTGACGGAATGCCAAGGTACTGTATTAATGCAACTGTTTTAGAGTTTGTGGCAAGAGGTGATGCTTAGAATGTAGAAAAACTGTAAAATAATTATAATATTTAAAAACAATATTATTTAAATCCAAAATGAACAATACAGTTAAATTATTCAACACCTCCCTAATTAAAGTCTTATTACTAATAACTTTTTCTTTTTTATTGCTATCTCCAGTAAGTTCTGAAGTTGGCTTGTATGAAAGAGGGATTGAACTAATAGAACAAAAAAATTATGAAAAAGCACTTAAAGCATTTGAATTAGGTGCTAAAACAGGTGACTTAAATGCAATGACTGCCCTTGGAATAATGTATATCACTGGTGTAGGTGTTGTTCAGAACGACACTAAAGGTTTTAAATATGTCCAAGATGCGGCAAACAAATCTCATCCAAAAGCGCAATATACTTTGGGAGCTATTTATTATCTTGGCGCTGGGGTAAATATTGACTTTAATAAAGCATTTAGCTGGATTAGCTTGTCTGCGGACCAAGGTTATTCAGATGCTCAGCATAATTTGGCGCAAATGTATGAAGCTGGAGAGGGAGTGTTAAAGGATTCTAAGAAAGCTTATGAATACTATCTTAAAGCTGCAAGGAATGATAATTTAGATTCCCAAGTTAAAGTTGCCCAGATGTATCAAGAAGGTATTGGAACTAAGAAAAATCTTGAAAAAAGTGCCTACTGGCTTAAAAAAATTGAAGAGTCAAGAGTAAAAAACTAATAAGCTAAGTTTTTCTCACTTGAATACTATGAAAAATAATACTGATAATATTTATGATGTGATAATTATTGGCGCAGGGCCAGCAGGGCTTAGCTTTGCATGCTCATTAGCTAATCAAGATCAAAAGATACTTGTGGTTGAAAAATCGCCTCATATTTCGATTTCAGACCCAAAGCCAGATGGGAGAGAGACTGCTTTAACTCATAATTCATTGAAGATACTTCAAAAACTTGGTGTTTGGAATCTTATTGATCAGACTAAAGTAAGCCCGCTTAGGGAGGCAAAAGTTTTTGATGGTGATTCAGAATCATTATTAAATTTTGAAGCAAATAAAACGTCAATTGATGCTCTTGGATATCTTGTTCCAAATAATTTAATTAGGCTTGCTTTATATCAAAAAGCCTCAAGTGCAGATAATATAACTATTATTAATGACATAGCAGTTGACTCTCTTAACACAAGTTTTTCTAATGCTGAGATTACTCTTTCAAATGGTAAAACTATCAATTCAAAGCTTATAGTTGCTGCAGATAGTCGGTTTTCTGAAATACGCAGAAAGATGGGCATATCATCTACGATGAAAGACTTCTCTAAGGTAATGATAATTACTAGAGTCTCTCATGAAAATTCTCATAATCAAACTGCTCTTGAGTGCTTTAATTATGGCCACACTCTAGCGCTGTTACCCTTAAATGGTAATATATCATCTGTTGTTCTTACGGTCCCAACTGATGAGGCAGACGAAATGTTAAATATGGACGAGACGAAGTTTTGTGCACAGGCAAGTCATGGCTTTAATGGAATTTTAGGTGAAATGAAACAAATTGGTAAAAGGCATTCTTATCCTTTAGTTGGCGTTTATGCTCAAAAATTCAGAGCTACTCGTTTTGCTTTAATTGGTGATGCTGCAGTTGGAATGCATCCCGTTACTGCACATGGTTTTAATTTAGGGTTAAGAGGGCAAGACATTCTATCACTTGCAGTTATTAAGGCTGCTCAAAATGGTAATGATATTGGTTCAGACTCAGTTTTAAAGGAGTTTGAAAATAAACAGATACATTTATCTAGATTAATGTACTTTGGTACAAATGGGGTTGTTTCTTTGTTTACTAATGATGATGCCGTTGCTAAAAAAGTTAGAAAGTTAGTCTTAAAGTTTGCAGATCGATTTCCTCCAGTCAAATCTCTAATTACAAAGCATTTAACAGAATCAAAAAAAAGTAATTTAATCCCTTTTTGAAGGAAATTATATGTCTGGTGATTTAAGTAATTTAAGAAAGGAATATCTCAAAAGTGGTATCGTAAAAGGCGATCTTAAAAGTAACCCAATCGAACAGTTTTCCTTATGGTTCAATCAAGCTATTGAGGCTGATATTATTGAGCCTAGCGCAATGAGTCTTGCTACGTCAGATGATTATATAGGGATTAGGACCGTTCTTCTTAAATTTTTTGATGATAAAGGCTTTGTATTTTTCACAAACTACGAGTCTAAAAAATCAAAACAAATTCAAAACAATCCCCAGGCCGCTCTTTTATTTCCCTGGCTTGCCTTAGAAAGACAAGTCAAAATTATTGGAAGTGTAGAGAAAATAACAAAGTTAGAGTCTTTAAAGTATTTCTCTTCGAGACCAAAAGACTCCCAAATTGGTGCATGGTCATCACAACAATCATCAAGAATTTCATCTAGAGCAATTTTAGTAGATCAGTTTGCAGTAATGAAAAAGAAATTTGCTAATGGAGAGATTCCACTTCCCGAATTTTGGGGAGGCTATAGAGTGGTTCCACAAAGTATTGAGTTTTGGCAAGGTAGAGAAAGCAGGCTTCATGATCGCCTCATATATGAGCGCAATGATGATGAATGGGATATTACTCGCCTATCGCCCTGACTAATTCGATTACTGGTTTAGTCTGAGGGTTTTTCCCTAGCCAAAAAGAAAACGAGAGTGCTGCTTGTTCTACGAGCATTCCAAGTCCATCACTAACTTTTCTAGCAGAGTTTTCATTTGCCCAATTCATGAAGGGGGTTTCTTTGCCATACATTAAGTCATAACAGAGGGCCCCCTCAACAACACCTTTTGGGATATTAGGGATATTTCCATCAATAGATGCACTTGTTGCATTAATAACTATATCAACTGGTTTGGATTTAATTTGATCCAATCCAAAGCCACAAACTTTCCCATACTGAAGAAACTTACTCGCAAGCTTTAAAGATTTTTCTTTGGTTCGATTTGCTAGTAATATTTTTTCCGGATTGCAATCAAGTATTGGCTTAAGGATTCCTTGTGTAGCACCTCCAGCACCAATAATTAGGATTTCTTTACCTTTCAAAGACTGGTTTAAATTATTTGAAAAGTCATTCACCAGTCCATCTCCATCAGTATTTTCACCAATCAGAATGTTGTTATCAATTTTTATAGCATTTACCGCCCCAGCAGCCTTTGCATTCGGTGTTAAGGCTTTTGATAGATTGTGGGCCTGAATTTTAAATGGAAGGGTAATGTTAAAACCCTGACCATCTGAATCAATAAACTTCTTTACTGTGCCTTGAAATTCATCTATTGGTGAAAGTATTTTTTCATATGAAATTTCAAGCCCAAACTCCTGAGAAAATTGGGCATGAATTATTGGAGATATGCTGTGATGAACTGGATTACCAATTACTGCATATTTGTTCATAAACTTTTAAGAAGCTTTTTCATCAGAATTTTCAGAATTTTTAATAGGTGCTTTTGTTGAAGCCTTTTTGACTTGTTTGCGGGCTGGTTTTTTAGTTGGCTTCGCTACAACATTCTCAGTTGGCTTCGCTACAACATTCTCAGTTGGCTTCGCTACAACATTCTCAGTTGGCTTCGCTACAACATTCTCAGTTGGCTTCGCTACAACATTCTCAGTTGGCTTCGCTACAACATTCTCAGTTGGCTTCGCTACAACATTCTCAGTCGGATTTTTATTGGAGTTTGCTGTATTTTTTTGGCTTCTATT
>JACNFO010000029.1:23272-25991 GCA_014384565.1 Candidatus Pseudothioglobus aerophilus | reverse complement strand
CTACAAATCATCCCCATTGCAGAAGAAGACTTACCCTTGCCGTTCCCAGTAAGGAGAACTACAATGCCTTTATCAATATTAGCCTCTTCAATTCTGGAATCGATATGCTCTTTCTTACGCTGCATACGCTTTTTATAAGAATTTTCCATAATTAATTTTTACCTAATGGGACAATATAATAGTTGTCCAGTATATGGAATTATATACTGGACAACTAGAATCTTAAAAATTGTAATTTAAGCCTAGAGTTGTTGTTTTACCAAGAGTGTTATAACCTTTAGCCATTTCATATTGCTTATCTAAGACATTATTTCTATTAAGGTAAACAGTTAAGTCATCTGTAAAACTATAGCTAGTACTCAAATTAAGTAATCCGTAACCACCATTTTCTCCATTAGAGTGGTTATCTTTATCCCATGCTCGTGACTTAGCAATCCAATTAATGCTTCTGTTCCATTTGCCGGAAGTTTTAGAAAGGTTTAGAGCAATCGAGCGATTAGGCCTTCTACCTTTTTCTAAATTTGTAGAAGCAGCAATAGCTTTATTTAAATCCAAACTTGTATCAAGATCCCAACCTAGGAGCTCAGTTCCAATTGATAACTCAACTCCACTAATATTTACAATACCATCATTTTTGTAATAAGCTGGGCTTGCACTAAACCATTTGAAAGCATCTTTAACTTTACTCTTATAAATTTTAAATTCTGCATTACCCCAATCATAGTTACCACTCAACCCAATTTCAAGGTTTGTTGATCTCTCTGGATTTAAGGTAGTTTGTCCTGCGACGATATTTGCATTATTTTTATAATGATCAGGTAAATTAGTAGCACTTCCATATGATCCATTTAACCTTAATGTCGAACTCAAGTCTCTTGCCCAATTAAAGTTATAGGTTGTGTGGGTCCCAAATTTATCATGATCAATAACTCTTGCTCCTAGTGAGATTTCATTATCAATTATTAAGCCCTGCCACTGAGAAAAAATATCAGTATGTTTAATAGTATTTGAGCTTCCAACTTTTTTACTAACTTCATTTGAAATCCCCAAAGAAAGCTTACTATTATCAAAATCAAGCTCATTAATTATTGTTAATGTATTTAACTTGTATTTATCCTCTCTTCTTTGAGTGTTTTGCCGCATTAAATCAAAATTGATTTTATATTTATCATTTATGACCTGATTAATAACTACATTCAATTGATTTAAATTATTATCTGGTTTTGGCGTTTCCCAGCTATCATCATATTGTATATTTGCTTTTGTGTTAAGAATATTAATACTAATGTCAGTAGATTCAGTTAGTTCAGTTCCAAAATTTAATCCAGTTGTTTTTCTATCAATTGGGTCTAGATCCCCATCTCCTGTGGCGTCAATACCATCCGTATCAAACTCAGTAAGAGAAATATCAAGATAACTCTTATCACTCTTGAGGTAAGTATTTAAATTAATTTTTTTCGTACCTTTGGAGCCATATGAAATATCAATTTTGTTACTACTGATTGAGTTAGCATCTTTATCAGTAAATACATGAATTACACCGCCAATCGCACCAGGACCATATAGTGATGAGAAAGGACCTTTGCTAATTTCAATACGTTCTATTTGATCTATAGGAATAACATCGAGGTTTGCTTGGCCACCATCAACTGTTACTCTGTGACCATCCAGAAGAAGTAATGAATGACTTGCATCATTTCCACGAATACGAAGTGCTTGTAGATTTCCTTGTCCACCCTCAAATGACACCGAAGGAATAGATTGAAGAAGCCCTGTAAAGGTTGAAGCACCAGTCCTATTTATTGCTGCTTTATCTAACTTAATTGTCGTGGCAATTGAACCAATAACAGGATTAGAAGTTCGATACTCTGTATTAAGAGAGATTTTTATTGGACCAATAACAGCAATTGCTGAATTAGAAAATAGAACTGCTGACAAAGATGCAGCAAAAATTAGATTTTTAGTAAACATAAAGACCCCTAATTTATAAATAAAAAGAGGGATTTAGAGATAAGAATTACAAGATATGTAATACATTAACTCACCACCCATCGTAGCTTTTAGTAAAACTAAACTTGCTATGTATCGGACTTATCTTTATCAGAATTACCGTTGCGAGGGCAGTGTTGGGTTTAAACCAACTTCCATAATGCAAATTATTTTTGAATTATAGTGATTTTTTATAAAACTGCAATAACTTTTTTATCCTTTATTCTTTTTTACTTATTACTTAATAAAAACAATACTTTGTAGTCCTAATAGTCTTAGGTAAAATACCCCCTAAAGATTATATTTCAACTTGTATTATGAAAATTGATCCACTTGAAAATTTAAGAAATGATATCGACGATCTGGATCAAAAGATTCAGCTTCTAATATCCCAGCGTGCGGACTTAGCTGCTAAGGTCGCACTTGTCAAGCAGGAGTCGAATACGCAAACAGCTTTTTATAGGCCTGAGCGTGAAGCAGAGGTATTAAGCAAGGTAATTCAAAGAAACAAAAGTCTTCTTAAAGATAAGGATATTGCCCTTATTTTTAGAGAAATTATGTCAGCCTGCTTAGCACTTGAACAACCCCTAAAGATTGCCTTTTTAGGTCCTGAGGGTACGTTTACTCAAGAAGCAGCACTTAAACATTTTGGACATGGTGTCTCACCACTTGACTGCGGTACGGTTGATGAGATTTTTCATCAAGTTGAGACAGATAATGCGCAGTATGG
>JACNFO010000029.1:16658-22904 GCA_014384565.1 Candidatus Pseudothioglobus aerophilus | reverse complement strand
GGCCTTGAAAGAGTTGCTAAAAATATAGAGGACAATGCTGGCAACGTAACTCGCTTTATTGTTATTGGTAAAGATGAAGTTCCAGTTGGCGTTAATGATAAAACTTCACTCCTAGTTGTCACAAAGCATGAGTCAGGAGCTTTATTTGATTTATTGGAGCCATTTAAAGCCAATAACATTAATATGCTTCAACTTGCAAGGCACCCTATACCAGGAGTAAAGTGGGAATATTTGTTCTTCATTGACATAGAAGGGCATCAGAACGAAAAAAATGTTCAAAAAGCCATTCAAGAAGTCAAATCACGCGTCT
Organism: Candidatus Pseudothioglobus aerophilus; assembly: GCA_014384565.1. Classification (GTDB taxonomy): domain Bacteria; phylum Pseudomonadota; class Gammaproteobacteria; order PS1; family Pseudothioglobaceae; genus Pseudothioglobus; species Pseudothioglobus aerophilus. The sequence continues at coordinate 22,594 of JACNFO010000029.1, read as the reverse complement.
CTAAATTAGATATTTTAGGCTCTTATCCTGTAGCAGTTTTATGAATGCCTGTGAGTCAATCCTTGGGTTGAGCCCATACCAAGGCGGAAAGCCTATCGATGAGCTTGCTCGGGAATTAGGACTTAAAAATATTACAAAGCTTGCTTCTAATGAAAACCCATTAGGCGTTAGCGCAGCAGTAAAAGAAGCAGTTTTTAACTCTTTATCAAGCATTAATCGCTATCCTGATGGAAACTGCTTTGAGCTAAAAAAAGCTATCGCTGAAAAGCTTTCAGTAATGCCAGACATGATTTCACTAGGTAATGGTTCAAATGAGCTGTTAGAACTCATTGCAAGAGTATTTGTATCTAAAAAAACGGATGAGGTGATTTTCTCTCAGTATGCTTTTGTTGTTTACCCTCTGGTCACTCAGGCCTTGGGAGCCACTGCAAAAGTTTCTCCAGCTAAGAATTATGGCCATAACTTAAATTCAATGTTAAGTTTAATTAGTGAAAATACAAAACTTATTTTTGTTGCAAATCCAAATAACCCTACGGGCACTCTTTTAAGTGATGATGAGCTTTATGCCTTTTTACAAAAGGTACCTAATGATGTCCCAGTGGTATTGGACCAGGCATATTTTGAGTACTTAAATGTTGATGATCTTGCAATTGACTGGCTTAGGGAATTTGATAACTTAATCATTACGCGCTCCTTTTCTAAGGCTTATGGCTTAGCGGGTCTGCGGGTTGGTTACTCTGTGTGTAGCCCTTTAATTGCAGATTTCATAAATCGTGTAAGAGAGCCGTTTAATGTTAACTATACCGCTCAAGTTGCCGCTATTGCAGCGCTTTCAGATGCTAAGTATTTAAATGACTCAGTAGAAATAAACACTAATGGTTATGAGCAGCTAACGAGTGGATTTGACGCTTTAAAACTTAACTACATTCCATCTCATGCTAACTTTATCGCTGTTGAATTTAATAATGCCATGAATATCTACAATGACCTCCTTAAAGAAGGCGTTATTGTGCGCCCAGTTGAAATGAAAGGGTATTTAAGAATTTCAATTGGAACCTTAAATGAAAACAATCACCTTCTTAGTGCATTAAAAAAAGTTTTATGATTAATAAAATTACAATAATTGGAGTAGGCTTAATTGGAGGCTCTTTAGCGAAAGCGATAAAAGAGAATAAGTTAGCAAAAGTAGTCTTTGGCTATGGGAGAGACTTTAATCGCTTAGAAAAAGCTAAAAAAGCAAACGTTATTGATCAATTTTCAACCAACTTAAAAGATGCGATAAATGATTCAGATATTGTAATTATCGCAACTCCTGTAGGCTCTTTTAAAGAGATTCTATTTGAAATAAAGCCTTTTCTAACTAGCAAAATAGTAATTTCTGATGTTGGCAGCACTAAGACTAATATTGCCTTAATAGTGAGCCAGACGCTAGGAGATTATTCAAATTACTTTATTCCAGCACACCCAATTGCAGGTAAGGAAAAAAGTGGTTTTGAAGCAAGTGAATCCAATTTATTTAATAATAGGAAAGTTATTATTACGCCTCTTGAGACTAGCAGCCCAGATTCAATAAATCTCATTCAGAAGATGTGGGAGGGTACTGGTGCAGATGTTGATTTTATGAGTCCTGAATCTCATGATGAGCTGCTTGGAATGACCTCACACTTACCTCATATGCTTGCTTTCTCTCTTGTTAATTATCTAATTAGTAAAAATCCTAGCGCATCAATATATGCTGCAGGTGGCTTTAAAGACTTTTCTAGGATAGCCTCAGGTGATGCTGTTATGTGGAGAGATATCTGCATTCAAAACAAAGATCAAATTATTGACCACATCAGAGGCTACCAAAAAACATTGAACTCCCTTGTTGATGCGATTGAAAATGAAAATAGCGATGAATTAGATTTGTTGTTTACTAGTGCTAAAAAGACTCGTGATTCATGGGTAGGGTAATTTAACCAATGGCAAGCTTTGTAACCTCACAATCTAGACCACTAAAGGGGGCTATTAAAGTCCCTGGTGATAAGTCAATATCTCACAGATCTATAATGCTTGGGTCGATTGCAACTGGAATAACTAAGGTATCTGGATTTCTTCAGGGAGAAGACAGCCTTGCAACTTTAAACTCTTTTAAGGAAATGGGCGTTCAGATTGATAGACAAGGGTCAAATGTAATTATTAATGGTGTTGGAATGCACGGGCTAAAAGAACCCACAAAACCATTGAATTTAGGAAATTCTGGAACGTCTATTCGCTTAATGTCTGGCCTTCTGAGCGCTCAAAACTTCGATTCTGAGCTTTGCGGCGATGAATCCCTTTCTAAGAGGCCAATGGCTAGAGTTATCGAGCCACTATCTAGAATGGGGGCAGACATTTCTGGTCGTGATTCAAGGCCACCTCTGATAATTAAAGGTGGTAAAAAATTATCCTCTCTAAACTACACACTGCCAGTTGCCTCAGCACAGATTAAATCATGCCTACTATTAGCAGGCCTTTATGCAGATGGTGAAACTCATATTATTGAAAATGGTATATCCAGAGACCATACTGAAAGAATGCTTAGAGGCTTTGGTTACAAGGTTAATACATCACCTGGTGAAGTCTCAATAATTGGTGGAGGGAGCTTAAAGGCTTGTAATATTGAAGTTCCTAGTGACATATCGTCCTCTGCTTTTTTCATGGTAGCGGCTAGTATTGCAAAAGAGGCAGACATTACTTTATTGGCTGTGAATGTCAATCCAACTCGAACTGGAGTGATTGATATTCTTCGGTTAATGGGCGCTAATATTAAGCTTATCAACGAGCGATTGGAGGCTGGTGAGCTAATTGCAGACATAAGAATTTGTTCATCAAAACTTAAAGGAATTAACATACCAGAACACTTAGTCCCTTTGGCAATTGATGAGTTCCCAGTTATATTTGTTGCAGCAAGCTGCGCCAAGGGAGAAACGGTCTTAACGGGCGCCAAAGAGCTAAGAGTTAAAGAATCTGATCGCATTCAAGTAATGGCTGATGGGCTTTCATCATTAGGTATTGAGAATGAAGTTCTTGATGATGGCATTAAAATTGTTGGCGGCGAATTTAAAGAGCAATTAGCACCAATCAAATCTCATCATGATCACCGCATCTCAATGTCATTTGCTGTTGCGTCTGTTAGGTCTAATTTTGAAATAAATATTGATGGGGTTGACAACGTAAAAACGTCATTCCCAAACTTTGTAGAGTTAGCGAACTCAATTGGTATGAGTATTATTGAAACTAATTAGGTTCAGTGCTAAGTAGTAATTTAAGTATGTCATCCAACACCTTGTTATAATACGCTTTTTGAAAAATACACTAATCTATGACTATTAATAATGCAGAACCGTTCTTTGCATGGGACGTACTATCTTGGCTTTTCGTGGCAATGGCTCTTGCAATTGTTATAGTTTTAACAGACCTTCTCTTATCTAAGAAAAATAACCAAATCAATACTGAGGCTTCTGAAAAAACATCAAAAATTGGCAGTTTTTTCTATTTTTTAGTATTTCTAAAATTTTCAAAATCTGAAAAATATAGTCACAGACCAAAAGTTGTTCAGTGGTCAATAGAGATGTTTCCAGTATTATTGTTGGTTTTGGTGTTTAGAGGCTTTATATTTGAACCTTTTCGTGTGCCCTCAAACTCAATGATGCCGACACTTTTAACGGGAGACTTTATTATAGTAAATAAGTTTGATTATGGCCTTAGACTGCCAATAACAAACACAAAACTTGTGGAGTTTTCAAGCCCTAATAGGGGAGATGTAATAGTATTTAGGTATCCAAATTATGAAAAAACGCCTGGTTACTCTGGTGTAGATTTTATTAAGCGCATTGTCGCACTTCCAGGTGATGTAATTTCTTATAAAAAAGATCAGTTAATAGTTAATGGAAAATCAGTTGCAGTTAAAAAAATAGGTCCTTATGTTGGTGTGGATTCAGGAAAATCAATGAATAATTACAGACTAATCCGTGAAATTTTTGACTCTTCTGGTCATGACATACTTCTTAATCCAAAAGGTCATTCAAAAGAACTGGTGGAAATTACAATTCCCCAAGGTCATTACTTTGTAATGGGCGATAACAGGTCTCACAGTAGCGATTCTAGGTTTTGGGGCTTTGTTCCAGAAGATTATATAATTGGAAGGGCTATTGGAATATGGATGCATTGGGATTGGAATTTTAATACAATGCAGTTTAGTCGAATTGGTGGCTTTGATTAAAAAAAAGCTTACTATGGAAAAATACTACAGACTATTTAAGCTTTAAAGAAGTTCTGGACTTTTCAGGCAAGAAACCCTTCAAAAAATAGCCTTCCATAAGTTTCCTTCTGAAAGGCTATTAGTTGTTATTTCTTATAGATTTTTAGTGCCTTTAAGACATTCATTGCCTCGTGAACAAAGTAGTCTTCTTTTAGAAGGTCAACATACTCTTCATCCCTTAAATCACTAATATTATCTTGTGACTCAATGATTTCTTCAGCAGACAGATCAGAAGGCGCAACTGGAGCTTCATCCTCTTCAGCAGAGAGAGAATTCTTAAGATCTTTTTCTTGCTGGCTAAGGTCTATTGAATCTTCATCTTCATCTTGTTTTAGAGAGATATTTTCTAGTTCAATATCAGGCGTTATTCCTTTCCCCTGAATAGACCTACCCGAAGGCGTAAAGTATCTTGCAGTTGTAAGTTTTAATCCAAAGCCATCCTGTAAATTAAGTACGGACTGGACAGAACCTTTACCAAAAGACTCTTCACCCATTATCAAAGCTCTCTTATGGTCCTGAAGCGCACCCGCAACAATCTCAGAAGCAGAAGCAGACCCTCTGTTCATTAATACAACAATAGGAGCACCGTTAAGAATATCACCAGGCTTTGTTGGAAACGAACTATTAGAGTATGAAGTTCTGCCCTCGGTATAAACCACAATACCAGGCTCATCGATGAACAGATTAGATATATCAATGGAAGAATCTAAAAGCCCGCCTGGATTATTTCTCAGATCAATAATTAAAGAATCAAGCTCACCTTCATTCTTTTCTACTAAATCTGCAACAATTTTTTTCACTAGCGCAGCAGTTGGTCTTTGAAATTGAGCAATTCTTAGGTAACCAATACCTTCATCAAGTAAAAGTCCTTTTGCCGAGGTGATCGTGATAATTTCACGCGTTATTTCAACTACAAATGGAGCAATATTAGGCCTTCCAATGGTAAGTTTAATAGTAGTACCAGGTGCACCCCTCATTAGCTTAACACCTTCTTCAAGGTTAATTTGACTTACATTTTGATCACCAATTTGTAAAATAATATCTCCAGCCTTAAGGCCTGCTCTGTATGCAGGTGTGTCGTCAATTGGAGACACAACTTCTATATATTCACCCTTCGTACCAATAACAATACCTAAACCACCAAAAGCTCCCATTGTGCTTTCACTTAAGTCAGACTGACCCCTAGGCTCAAGGAAACTAGAGTGTGGATCCAAGCCCTCAACTAGGCCTCTTATCGCATTATTAAACAAAGTTTCATCATCAATTTCATCAACATAAAGTAGCTTAATTTGAGAGAAAACAGTTGTAAAGGTGTTTAAACCCTCAAAGAAAGATGGGGAATCAAGAGGGGAGTAGTCTTCCTCAGCTAGAGATCCACTTGAAGCTCCAAAAAAGAGAAAAGCATAAAGAACAGTTGTTTTAATTAGACCCTTTGCATTTATCATAATAAATTAAGTTAGTTTTAAAAGTGAATTAGTAAATAGATTTGAAAAGAATTGTACTTGTGTTTTATAAAGTTTAAATGAAGAAACCATGTAGTTTTAAATAAAATATTGCAAATTCATATAATTTTTACTTCTAAACCTAATGACTCGACTAAAATTATCAATTACTAATTGCGCTCGTAGCTCAGCTGGATAGAGTGTCGGCCTCC
>JACNFO010000029.1:0-16641 GCA_014384565.1 Candidatus Pseudothioglobus aerophilus | reverse complement strand
TTGCGCTCGTAGCTCAGCTGGATAGAGTGTCGGCCTCCGAAGCCGAATGTCGCAAGTTCGATTCTTGTCGAGCGCACCATAAATTATTGTTAAATCAATGACTTAAACTTATTAAAATTGTTTAAATATCCATGTATTGCCATAGATTACCCCTCATTTATGCAAGATTTATTCAAACTTAATAAAATTTGTTGCCAGTTTTTGTAATACCAAGAGAACTAGAGTTTTAGTATCAAGATTCTTATAGTTAATTTGATTTATAATTCATTTATGAAGAATTTACCTCTAGAGACGTTTGTGACTCTACATCTTCTGGCTTTGTTAGCTTTAGTAAGACCTTTGATAACTTTTTCTCGTAATGCTTATGGCACATAAAGATCTAAAAATTGTAACTCGATACCTCGAAATGTGTCGTTAAAATTTTAACTTAATGGATAATTTTATTCTTCCAAGAAAACAGGCTATTACTGTTTTTTTTGCTTTTGCTTTTGGATATTTTTTATCTTGCTTGTTAAGAGCAATTACAGCTACTCTTTCCCCAGTTTTAACACTAGAATTTGATTTAATGGCGGCAGATTTAGGACTGCTTGCCGGAGGTTATTTCTTAGGTTTTGCCTCTGTGCAAATTCCCCTTGGATATTTGTTAGATAAGTTTGGACCAAAAAAAATCGTATCATCATTTCTATTAATAGCATTTATTGGAACAGTATCTTTTGCACTTACTCAAAGCTTTTCAGGTTTATTAGTTTCCAGGATATTAATTGGAGTTGGAGCTGGTGCCTGTTTAATGGCACCTTTAACAGGTTATAGAATTTGGTTTGAAGAAAACCAACAGCAAAGAGCAAATTCTTGGATGTTAATGATAGCTTCGTTAGGGTTTCTATCGTCAACATTGCCTGTTCAACTTTTGTTACCTACTTTAGGTTGGAGATGGATATTCGGTGGGGTTGCAGCATTGATATTAATTAGCATAATTTTAATGTTAGCTTTTATTCCAAAGTGGAATCATCAAAAGGATAAATCTTTGGAAAATCCATTAAAGTCAGGTTCATTGGCAGATGTATGGAAAAATAAATTCTTTATTAGTGTTATTCCGATGGGTTTATTTAATTATGGAGGTTTAATGGCGATCCAAACTTTATGGGCAGGACCTTGGATGATTAGAGTTGCAGGCTATACTCCACTTGAAAGTGCTACAGGATTATTTTGGATAAATATTACAATGCTTATTTCATTTTTTTTATGGGGTTATTTTTTACCTAGGATTACAAATCTTGGTTTTAGTGCATTAAAAATATTAACAGTTGGTTTGCCAATTAGTTTTTTGGTTATGTTATTTATTATAATTTTAGGATCAAAAGCAGGTGCATTCTATATTACATTATTCATCCTCAGCTCAATCTTTTTATCTGTAGTTCAGCCAGCTGTAGGTTTATCTTTTCAAAGTAACTTGGCAGGCAAAGCACTTACATCATTTAATTTATTAATTTTCTTAGGAGCTTTTATAATGCAGTGGTTTATTGGCCTTATAATCGATTTAGTTAAAAGTTTTGGCTATACTGAGATTATAGGATTTAAAACAGCCTTTTCAGTTTTCTTATTTTTAAGTTTAACTTCTTATATATTCTTTTTAATTATTAATAAAAAATCATATTTTTTTAAAAATTAAAAATATGTGAAAATTATTAGAACTATTACCACATGATAGCTATATCTAGAGGAGTTTGATTGTTCGAATAACCACGCGCACTAACTCTAAAAGCTTTTATAACTTTTATTCCATCGTAAATCCTGCATTTCAAACTCTTTATCTAAATTACTTCTAATCTTCATCAAGTCTTTATTGCTTATTATTAGAATGGCGTCCATTTGAAAATGACTTATAAATTAATGGAGATAATCTATGGAAACTAAACTTGTCTTATGGACAACTGGATGTATGGCATTTATGCTTAGCTTTATGTACGCAATGGTTAGTATCATAAGCAGCTTCGTAAATTAAATATTGGGGGTAAGAGTAAATAAGCCCCCCCCCCAATCAACAGTTTAAATTAACACCAAAAAATTTATGTCTCTGAATATATAATACAATAGCTTTAATTGTTCGGATAAAGCGTGTTCACTATTAAAGAAACTATCTGGATTTAGAAGATTATTTATGGAAATAAAGAATATAGAAAAGCCCACAACAAAATTTATAGCAACAAAGCTTTTTTGGGTCGGAGTAGTAGGCACATATATCCTTGCAGGAATACTACTCAATAGGCTTGAAACTAATGCTAGTTATGAAGAACTTAGATCTTCCTCTCTAATACCATCTATCTTTTATTTTTTTACTTTGTTCCTAAGCTACAGATCCTTTAAAACTCAAGCAGTTAGAACAACTATTTTACAATTTGCAACTCAAATACTACTTCTCCTTCCTTTAATGAGTATGTTCATGGCGGTAGTACTTTTCACTACAAAATTTTCTAGTTAATGAACAAAATAAGTTCAAAAAAACTACTTAATACTAAATGGACAGCAGTTACACCGAGTAGTAAAGAGAGGCACTTTCTTATTACTAAATTAGTTTTTAATGAGAAAGACATTGTAACTCACTGCTTAATAGAGGCAGTAATCTCTAATCGAACAGAACTTATTAATTGGAGAGAATTGAAAGAGAGTGAGCGTTGGCTTCAAGGTTGGAAATAAAAACATCGCCTATGAAAAAGTATCTTTTAAAAACCTTCCTACTTATTGCTTTGTTATTTTTGGCCACAGGGTGCTTGTTCTTTTTAATAGGCTATCAAGAGCTTAAATCTTTAGAAAATGAATATACAAAAGAAGAATTATTTAAATTATGTAGTGAGGGTAAGGTTGATATGTATGACTGCGTTAAGGGCGGTGCATGGTAGATAATTCTATGAAGCCTGAAGACGTTGTTGCTGCAATCATAAAGAAAGATAATCTTTATTTAGTTACTCAAAGGAATAGAGACAAACATATGGGCCTTAAATGGGAATTTCCTGGCGGTAAAGTTGAAGCAAATGAAACACTTCAAGAGGCTCTAACTAGAGAGATCCACGAGGAATTAAATATAAATATTAATGTTTATGAGAAGATTGCAGAGGAAAGATACAAAGACAGTAGAATAAATATTGTTCTGCATTATTTCCTTTGCTCAATAAAAGATGGTGTTATTAGTCTTAATGAGCATGAGGCAATGGAATGGGCTGATAAAACAGATTTTGATAAATATGACTTTGTTGTGGGTGATGGAAATATTACATCACTAATTTAATTGTAATGCAGTTAATACTTTATCATTCATGGCTATGAACCACTTATCGTATAAAAGAATTGGGAAGGGTTATCCACTGGTACTTGTCCACGGCTATTTGGGTGGCCAAGACATGTGGAAATTTCAGGAAGATTTAAAGGATAACTTTGAGTTGATTATGCCGTCACTTGCTGGTTATGGTGAGAGCACTAAAATGACCGCTCCTTCAACTATTAGAGAGAATGCACTGCAAGTATTTGAACTCTTAGATTATTTAAAAATTGATACCTTTAATTTGCTTGGTCATTCAATGGGAGGGATGATTGTACAAGAAATGGCTGTATTATTCCCAGATCGTGTTAATAAGTTAATATGTTTTGGTACCGGATCTATAGGAGTCTTACCAAGCAGGTTTGAAACTATTGGTGAATCAAGAGCTAAAATTATTGAATTTGGCCTTGAACAAACTCGAAAAAACATTGCAAAGACATGGTTTATGGATCACCTGAAGGGAGATGGATATAAATTATGCTTAGACGAGGGCTCAAAAGCAACAACACAAGCTGCACTAGCAAGCCTTGATGCATGGGATTGCTGGGATGGAAGGGCGCAACTTGATCAAATTAAATCACCCACTCTAATTCTATGGGCTAAAAATGATCGCTCCTATGACTGGAGCCAGCAAGAAATTCTAAATAAAGGGATTTCAAATTCTTTTATCAAAATTATTGAAGGATGTGCCCATAACTCGCATATGGAAAAACCTTCGTTAATCAATCAATCAATCAATGACTTTTTAATTTAATAATAAGTCTTATTCTAGTTTTAGCGGGGTCATGTTTTTTAGGGTTCAAAAAGAGCTTTTCTTTATTCTTTAGTTAAATTAACACTTGAAACATATATATTAATTGATGTATACTTAGTTTTTTCTAGTACAAATAATTAGTAATAGGAAAAAAGTAAATTTCATTAAAAGGAGAAATACATGAAGTTAGTAAATAAAACAGCTATTGCTGCCGTTGTTGCGCTTTCTGCGTCAATGGCAACTTATGCGGAAAAAGTCAACATTGGCGATCCAGGTTGGACTGGAGCTACTGCAATTGCAAACTTACTGTCTGCGGTAATCACAGACAAAATGGGTGGTGAAGTTGAGCTAGTTCCTGGAAACAATACTGCGATCTATGGAGCAATTGACAGAAGCAAAGGTGAGATTGAAGTGCACCCTGATGTATGGCTACCAAACCAACAGGCTTACACTAATGAACTAGTTCCAAAAGGAACTCTTAAGCTAAGCTCTTTGAGTTATGAAGGAAATCAAGGTTACTGCGTATCTCAAGCATTTGCTGAAGAAATGAGCATAACGTCTATTTTCGATCTTGGAAGGCCTGAGGTTATTGCTGCAATGGATAGTGATGGCAATGGTAAAGGTGAGTTTTGGATTGGTGCTGATGGTTGGGCCTCTGCAAACGTCAATGAGGTTAAAGTAAGAGATTATGGACTACTAGATCTTGGTATTGAGCCTATTAGAGCTGCTGAAGCAGTAAAAAATGCTAGAGTTTTGGACTCGATCAAAAAAGGTGAGGGCTATGCATTTTATTGCTATAAGCCTCACGCAATATGGGGAATGGCGCCAGTTGTAATGTTGACTGAGCCTACTCATGATCCTGCTGCATACAAAATGATTCAACCAAAAAGTGATGCTGATTGGTATAAAAAATCATATGTAGCCTCTAAAGATGCAATGAAAAATATTCAGATTGGTTGGGGCACTTCGCTTGAAGGCAAGTCTCCAGCAATTGTTGAATTTTTCAATAACTTCCAGCTAACGTCTGATGATGTATCATGGCTTGCCTATGAGATTTCTGTCAATAAGAGAGATGCGGCAGAAGTAGCAAGAGACTGGATGTCTAAGAACGAAGGTACTGTTGATGGATGGTTAGGTTTATAATCTAACAAATTCGTTATAAAACCGGCGTTTTATATGCGCCGGTTTTTTTTCAATTAATGTAAATACTATGTCGCAAGAAAACTCAGGAAGCTTTATTCAAATTCAAAACATCTCTAAGATATTTGGAAATACCTCTCCAGAGGCTTTAAAAGCAATTACTGAAGATCATATTTCAAAGCAAGACGCATTAGAAAATTACAATTCAGTTATTGGTGTTTCAGATGTGTCATTCGACATTAAGCCTGGTGAAATATTTTGCGTAATGGGCTTATCTGGAAGTGGAAAGTCAACCCTTGTAAGACATATTAATAGGCTTCTAGAGCCAACAATAGGCAAAATACTAATAGATGGTCAAGACGTAATGGCCCTAGAAAAAAAAGAATTACAAGACTTTAGAAATAAAAAAATAGGCATGGTCTTTCAAAACTTTGCACTGATGCCGCACCGCTCTGTGATTGACAATATTGCTATGCCATTAGAAATAAGAGGGGTTAATAAAAATAAGAGGTATGGAAAAGCAAATGAAATCCTGAATACAGTCGAGTTAACAGGCTGGGGCAATAAATATGCTCATGAGCTCTCTGGTGGAATGCAGCAAAGAGTTGGACTTGCAAGAGCTTTAGCAGCTGACCCTGAAATACTATTGATGGATGAGCCTTTCAGTGCATTAGACCCTTTGATTAGAAGACAACTTCAAAAAGAATTTATAAAATTATCTAAGAAATTAAAAAAAACAACGGTCTTTATTACTCATGATTTAGATGAAGCTGTTAAAGTTGGCCACCGTATTGCTATCATGAGAGATGGTAAAGTTATCCAAATTGGCACCCCAGAAGAGATAGTTATGAACCCAGAGGATGACTATGTTGCTGACTTTGTCAAAGGAATTTCAAGACTTGAAGTTGTTAAAGCAAAATCAATAATGAAACCAATTAATGAGTTTAGTAAAAATTATGGCGCAATACCAAAAGATGCCTTAAGAATGACTGAGAATGATGATTTAAGCAGTCTAATTGAGAGTTCTGTTGCTAGTGATAAGCCAATCGTTATCAGTAACAAAAATGGCCAAGATGTTGGTGTGATATCTCAAAAAGACTTACTGGTATCTATTGTTGAGGGCCAGGATGAGTAAAGATAACCAAATTCCTAATGATGATTACGCAAATACTGATCAAATTCCTGTTTTTGTAAAAACTAATTCCAAATACTATGTTTATGAGTTTGGCCGCATTAATAACAGCTCAAAATTTGTTGCATCCTTTAACCTTTTTGCATTTTTATTTGGCTCAGCATGGTTTGGGGTTAGAAACATATGGAACTGGTCTTTAGCATTTTTACTGATTGAAACATTTGCAATTGTTCAAATTGTGAGAGGGTTTTTTGGCAATATTAGCGCAGAAGCCTACAGCAAAATTGCAAAAGTTCAATCAACAATTGATTTTCGAGAGAAACAACTTCAAGCTGCTATTGAAAGCAATTCAGATAAAGTTGAAATGTTCAGAAGAACAATTAAGTCACTTGAAGAGTCAATTGGAGGGTATTTACAGGAAGCTCAAAGCATTGAAGCGTCTGGAGTTGCAATTGCTATTAGTGGTATTTTTCTGTTTATTTTAATCAGGATATTGCAAGGTGTGATGGCCAACTCTATTTTAGAAAGAAAGTTTTCAGAGTGGCTTTCTAATAAACAAATAAGCCCAGGAATGGAATTTAAAAACTTTCTTTTAAGTATTTCTTTTGTCTTAGTAATCATTATTTTTTCAACAATACACTATAGTTTTCCAAATCTTGTTGCCTTGTTTGCAGATTTTCCAACGCATCCTGACATAAGGCTTGCTTCAATAGATGGCGTAGAAAGGGCTTTTGATTATGCTGTAATCAAAGGCGATGTTCTTTTTACTGCAATTACTTTTGGAATAAGGTCAGTCCTTGATGCCCTAGAGATGCTTTTTGTAACAACTCCTTGGATTGTCGTTATTAGCGCAATAGTATTAATGACTGGGCTCTCTGCTGGACCAAGAGCGGCTGTATATTCTCTAGCATTCTTAGCATATATGGGTTTTCTAGGTTTCTGGATAAAAGCCATGACAACGTTGGCATTGTTAGGAACGGCTGCGATTCTGAGTATATCAATTGGAATTCCACTAGGTATATATTGCGCCACTAGACCTAGGTTTTATGGCTTTATCAGACCAATTATGGATTTCATGCAAACAATGCCGGCATTTGTATTTATGATTCCGGTCATCGCATTTTTTGGAACTGGAAAAGTTTCAGCAGTCATTATTACCATGATTTTTGGAGGAACTCCTGTGGTAAGGCTTACTGTATTAGGATTAAAAGGTGTTCCTGAGACTATAAGGGAGGCAGCAATAGCTTATGGTGGCTCTAAATGGTATTTATTAACTAAGGTTGATTTGCCTCTTGCGATGCCAACTATTCTTGCTGGTGTAAATCAGACTGTAATGCTCAGTTTGGCAATGGTTGTAGTTGCATCTTTAATTGGTGCAAAAGGCTTAGGACAAGATGTTTTAGAGGCCCTACAATATGCTAATGTCGGTCAAGGAATATTGGCTGGAATTGCAATCTTATTTTGCGCTCTAATACTTGATAGAGTTATACAAGGAAAGAAAAGGGACTAAGTAGTATTTACACTAAAATGCCCATTCATAGGCTGGAATGGCTGCCGACCCACCGGTGTGAATAAATAAAATTTTATCTGAATCTTTGAAGTGCCCTTTTTTAACTAAACCAATAAGGCCATCGAATGCTTTTCCGGAGTATACAGGGTCAAGCAATATAGCCTCTTTTCTAGCCATTAGTTTTAAAGCTTTTTTCATGCCTTCAGTAGGGATGGCATAACCTTTACCAACATAGCCATCTTCAACTATAACGTTTTTGCGGTCTAGAGATTTACACTGGATAAAGTCACAAGAGTTTTTAGCTAATCTAAAAACCTTTTCCTCTTGATCAAGTTTTTTATCCTTAATACTTATTCCTATAATTTCAATATCACTTTGATAATGAGCCTTCCCAGCAATAAGTCCAGCGTGAGTCCCTCCACTTCCAGTTGCTAAAATAATATGAGTAAACTGTTTTTCACTATCTTGTTCAATAATCTCTCGCATACATTCAATATACCCAAGCTCCCCTAAGTAATTGCTTCCGCCAACTGGGATAAAGTAAGGGTTAACACCTTGCCTCTTTCTATCATCCATTATTTCTTCTGCGAACTCTTCAACATTTTTATTAGTAGGGCACAAAATCATCTCAGCACCAAAAATTTTATTTAAGAAAATATTTCCTGAATTCATATAAGACTCAGGAGCATTAGCAAGCCTCTGTTCCAATACAATAAGACACTTAATCCCAAGTACTGCACATGCAGCAGCTGTCTGTCTTGCATGATTGGACTGAATCGCACCAACAGTGACAACAAGATCTGCCTTGTTTTTTATAGCATCAGGCATTATAAATTCAAGTTTTCTTGTTTTATTACCTCCAGTTGCAAGCCCCGTGCAGTCATCTCTCTTGATAAATATTTCAGGGCCACCAAGATCTTTAGTAATATTTTGTAAAGACTCTATAGGGGTGGGAAAATGGCCAAGATTAATTCTTGGAAAATTATTAATCATAAAAATAAACTAAAGTTAAAAAAATAAAGCTACATTTAATGCGCTTCTAGAACATTGAAATTATTTTATAGATAAACTTACATAAATGAGCGCTATAAAGAAAAGTGCGGTATTTTCAAACTGCCGAAAATACCGTTACTCTCTAACAAGATCCTGGAATTCAGCAAATGGTTATGTTTTATTCATTGGATTGAATCCTTCTATTGCAGATGAATCATTTGACGACCCTACATTAACAAGATGTATTAATTTTGCTAAAGATTGGGGGTATGGTGGCTTAATCATGGTGAATTTGTTTGCTTATATGTCGACTTATCCAATGGAACTCAAAAAAGTCAAATTACCAATAGGGAAAGATAATAATATGCATATTTTAAAAAACTATCTAAAGAGCGAGTTAACGGTTGTAGCTTGGGGTAATGATGGATATTTCCTGAGTAGAGATAAGGAGGTGTTAGAAATTATTAATAGACCAATGTGTCTAAAGATTAATAAATCAGGCCAGCCTGCGCACCCGCTTTATCAAAAGAAAGACCAAGAATTGATCAATTTTATTAACTAGTTATTTGGCTTATCAATAGCCAGTTTGGTACACTAAAACCGCAACATTGCCTATAATTAAATACATAATGAAATATGCTTACAATTCTTAAATTAAACCAACTTAAACGCTACATTTATGCGCTCATTTAATCTGTGAAATACTTTGTAATTGACCCCGTAATTTTAGACTTAGGAATTGTACAAATTTACTGGTATGGGGTCATGTACCTTTTGGCATTTTTAGCAGCCTATTTACTTGCAAAATATCGCGTTAAATCCTATTCTGAATGGAATATAAGGCATGTTGATGATTTAATTTTTTATGGCGCTATAGGTGTTGTATTGGGTGGACGCTTTGGTTATTTACTATTCTATAACTTCTCGGTTTTTATCTCAAACCCTTTAACATTTTTTAATTTTCAAAATGGCGGAATGTCTTTTCATGGAGGTTTCTTAGGCGTTTTGATTGCAATGGTTTTATTTAACCGTAAATCAAAGTTTTCATTTTTTCAAACGACTGATTTTATTGCGCCACTTATCCCATTAGGGCTTGCTTTTGGAAGGATAGGAAACTACATTAATGGAGAGCTTTGGGGGAAAATAACAGAGAGCTCATGGGGGGTTTATGCACCTGACCAAAGCGGCGTCTGGGCTCAAAGATATCCAACTCAATTATATGAAGCATTACTTGAAGGATTAGTCTTGTTTGCTATATTATGGTTTTTTAGCAAAAAAAATCCGCCCATTAGATCTACTTCGGCTTTATTTTTGATTTTTTATGGCGCCTTTAGATTTATAATTGAATTTATCAGGGTGCCTGACTCACACCTTGGCTACTTAGCTTTTGAGTGGCTAACAATGGGCCAAGCGTTAAGCCTCCCGATGATTCTCATTGGCCTGTATATATTTTATAAATCCTATTATGTAAAAGGTAAAACATGAAACAATATCTAGATTTTTTAAGACTTGTAAGAGATACTGGCGCTGACAAAACTGACAGGACTGGTACTGGAACTAAAAGTATTTTTGGTCATCAAATGCGGTTTAATTTAAATGATGGATTTCCAATTGTTACAACTAAAAAGGTGCATGTTCCTTCAGTCATTCATGAGCTTTTATGGTTTTTAAAGGGTGATACAAACATCAAATACCTGAAAGAAAACAAAGTAAATATTTGGAATGAATGGGCAGATAAAAATGGCGACTTAGGGCCAGTATATGGAGCCCAATGGCGAAAATGGAAAAACTCTGAAGGTAAAGAAATTGATCAAATCAAAGAGGCAATTAATCTCATTAAACACTCCTCAGACTCAAGACGAATTATTGTTTCAAGTTGGAATGTTGGAGAGTTAGACAAAATGGCGCTTGCTCCGTGCCATGCGTTGTTTCAGTTTTATGTGGCGAATGGGAAATTATCATGTCAGCTTTACCAACGCAGCGCTGACATATTTCTAGGGGTCCCTTTCAACATAGCCTCTTATGCACTACTTACTCATGTAGTAGCTCAGCAATGTGATCTTGAAGTTGGAGACTTTGTTTGGAGTGGTGGAGACTGCCACGTTTATTCGAATCACTATGAGCAAGTAGAAACTCAGCTACAACGGACGCCAAAAAAACTTCCAAAGATCTTAATTCATAGAAAGCCAGAAAGTATTTTTGACTATAAATATGAAGATTTTGAACTCTCTGAATATGATCATGATGATCCAATTAAAGCTCCAGTTGCAATCTAGCGCATGCAAAAATTACAAAAAAATATTTCTTACCAATTTAAAGACATTAATCTCCTTAAGCAAGCCTTAACTCATCGAAGCGTTAGTAAAAAAAATAATGAAAGATTGGAGTTTTTGGGTGACAGCGTCTTAGGGTGTGTAATCTCTCTAGAGATTTATCAGCGCTTTCCGTTAATTGATGAAGGACAACTCTCAAGACTTCGATCTAGTCTTGTCAGAGGCCAGACTTTAGCTCAGCTTGCCAAAACACTCAATATTTCTGAAAGCTTATTATTGGGTCAAGGAGAGCTAAAAAGTGGCGGATTTCGACGGGAGTCAATCCAGGCAGACGCATTTGAAGCCATTTTAGGGGCTGTATTCGTGGATTCTGATTATGCAACAGTTAGTGGAATCATTTTAAAACTCTATAATGACCTTTTAAATGAATCGAGACCAGAAGATTCATTGAAAGATTTTAAAACTCAACTTCAAGAGCTATTGCAAAAAAAAGGATATGCTTTGCCAGTTTACGAACTTATTAAAACAGAAGGTAAAGACCATAACGCCATTTTTTACGTTAACTGCTCTATTAAGGAATATAGTCTTGGTGTTGAAGAGTGCGCAAAAAGCATTAAAAGAGCAGAACAAGCCTGTGCTGAATCAATTTTAAAAGATATCTTAAGTAAATGAATTTTCAATCGGGCTACATTGCAGTAGTAGGGCGACCAAATGTAGGCAAATCAACCCTTGTTAATGAATTAATTGGGCAAAAGCTCTCAATCACATCACACCGTCCTCAAACAACCAGGCACCGAATTAACGCTATTGATACTCAGCAAAACTATCAGATGGTTTTTGTAGACACTCCTGGAATCCATATTGGAAACAATAAAGCGATCAATTCATATATGAATAAAGCTGCTAGCTCAAGCTTTGCTGATGTGGATATGATAATTTGGCTTGTTGAAATATTTAAATGGACAAAAGAGGATGCTCGCGTGTTAGAGCACCTAAGTAAGGTTGATATACCGGTCATAATCTGCGTGAATAAGATTGATAAATCAAGCTCAGTTGATAAGATACTCCCTTACCTAGAGATGCTTGGTGAAAAATTTCAAGCCAATGAGGTCTTTCCTTTATCAGCCTTTGACCGATCCCACACAAAGCAACTTAGAAGCTTGATCCTTAAGTATTTACCTAAGCAAGAGCCTATTTATGATGATGACTTCATAACAGACCGCTCTCAAAAATTTGTTGTGTCTGAGTTTATTCGTGAAAAATTAATGAGAAACTTATCCAATGAACTTCCATATGACATCACAGTAGAAATTGAAAAGTTTGAGCTTGATGGCAAGATGTATAGAATTGCTGCACGCATCTTTGTTGATAAGGCATCGCAGAAAAGTATTGTAATAGGCCATAAAGGTGAAATGTTGAAAAAAATTGGGCAAGATTCACGTGTCACAATTGAGGGCTTTTTGGAAGCAAAAGTATTCTTAGAGCTATGGGTTAAGGTTAGGCAAGGCTGGTCGGATGATAAAAGGGCCTTAGCATCTCTAGGTTATGACTAGAATTGAGAATTCTCCAGCATTTTTGATTCATCGACGAATGTACCAAGGAAGTTCTCTATTACTAGATTTCTTTACAAAAAAACATGGCAGAGTGCGCTTAATAGCGAGAGGCGCTAGAAGCAGTAAAACATCACTTCAAATGTTTCAGTGCCTAAGTATTTCGTTTAAGGGAAAGAGTGATCTAAAAAGTCTCTCCCAATGGGAAATTTCAGATGAGCCACGCCGACTTCTTGGGGATGATCTGATATTAGCCATCTACGTCAATGAGCTCCTTGTTAGGCTTCTACCTGAAGGAGATGAGTACAGTGGAATTTTTAGCGCGTACTGGGACTTTATTAAAAAAATGAATCATAAATCTAGCTCTGAAAAAGAGTATGCACTTCGCATATTTGAAAATCAACTGTTGCAAGAATTAGGATATGGACTTGACTTTCAAAATGACCTTGAGGGCAATTCAATTAAAAGTAATCATCTTTATGATTTTATTGAAGATCAAGGTTTTATTGAACAAACTGAAGGTAAAATTTTAGGTGAAATTCTATTAAATATTGTCAGTCCTAATCAAGTAACTCCAAATTCAGAAGGGCTAAATACTTTAAAAAAAATGAATCGAAAAAGATTAAAATACCTTTTAGGTGATAAACCACTTAAAAGTAAAGAGTTATTTTTTATTAATTAGGTGTAATTATGAGTATTTATCTAGGTGTTAATATAGATCATATAGCTACATTAAGACAGGCTAGAGGCACAAAATACCCAAGCTTAATTGATGCAGCACTTATCTGTGAAAACTCTGGCGCTGATAGTATTACGCTTCATCTTAGAGAAGATAGGCGCCATATTCAAGACAATGATGTCATTGAGTTAAAGTCCAGGCTAAAAACAAAAATGAATTTAGAGATGGCTGCAACTGATGAAATGCTCAAAATTGCCTCTAATGTTTTGCCTGAAGACTGCTGCCTTGTGCCCGAAAAGAGGCAGGAGCTTACAACAGAAGGCGGCCTGGATGTTGCTTCACAAATAGTTAGAATGAAAGAGGTTTGCACTCAACTCAGCTCAAATAACATTAAAACATCTCTTTTCATTGATGCAGACAAAAGACAAATAGATGCCGCAGCTGAATGCGGCGTTCCTATAATTGAAATTCATACAGGCCACTATGCAGATGCGGCCTCTAAAGACGAGTCTGAATTAGAGCTCAAAAGAATATCTGATGCTTGCGAATATGCTGTAAGTCTTGGAATACAGGTTAATGCAGGTCACGGCTTAACTCTTTTAAATACTTCTGCTGTAGCTAAAATTGAATCAATTGTTGAGCTAAATATTGGTCACTCAATTATTTCAAGAGCGCTATTTGTTGGTCTTGCTAATGCAACATCTGAAATGAAAGCTTTATTATTAGAAGCGAGAGCTATATGATTTATGGAATTGGAACTGACATAGTAAATATAGAAAGAGTCCAGACAATTATATTAAAAAATCGAGATGGCTTTATAAAGAGAGTGTTAACTGAACATGAGCAGGCTTTATTTGCAAATAAAGCCGATAGTGCCGCCTTTCTTGCTAAGCGTTTTGCTGCAAAAGAGGCTTTTTCAAAGGCTTTAGGAACAGGAATTGGAAGGGTAGTGAGCTTCCAAGATCTAACTATTAGAAACAATGAAAATGGAAAGCCTTATTTTTTACCTAGTGAAAAGCTTAGGCTATATTTACTAGAAAAAGGGATTAAGCAAGGACACCTGAGCATATCAGATGAAAGCCAAAATGCAGTCGCTTTTGTGGTCCTTGAAAAATTAGATTCTGAGAATCTAAGTTAAAACAAACTTAGACTAACTCTAAAAAGGGATATCATCCTCAAATTCATCTTGAGCAACTGGAGTAATACTTGGTGCTTGTTGAGCGTTTTGAGTAGGCTGTGGTGTAGATTGAGGCTGTGATTGCATTGGAGAGCTGGAGTCATCACGACGGTCAAGCATTTGAAGGGTTCCACTAAATCCACTGATTACAACTTCTGTTGTATAACGATCCTGCCCATTTTGGTCTTGCCATTTTCTAGTTTGTAATTTACCCTCAACATAAACCTTAGAGCCCTTATCTAGATATTGACCAGCTATTTCAGCAACTTTCCCAAATAAACTAACCCGGTGCCACTCAGTTCTTTCTTGTTTTTGGCCCGTATTTTTATCAGTCCAAGACTCGCTAGTTGCAACTGATAAATTACTTATTGCGTTTCCATTTGAAGCGTATTTAATCTCTGGTTTTGCGCCTAGATTGCCAACCAATATTACTTTATTTATTCCGGCCATGCTAATATTTACTCCTGTTAAGTTTTAGTTTTAAGTGGTGAAAAAAGAACCATAAGCCACCAGATAATTGCTACAAATATGGTGAATAAGAATACACTATTTAAATCGTAAATGTCATAAATCAAGCCGCCAATTACACCGCCAATAAACGTGCCTAAAAACTGTGATGTTGAAAAAATACCCATAGCGAGACCCCTTTTAGAAGCGCTTGCAGTTTTAGACAACAAAGAAGGTAGAATTGCCTCAACAGTATTAAATGCAACGAAGAAGATGGTTAAAGTAATGAGAAAAACTGAAAAATTTAAATTTGAAATATAAAAAATAATTTGACTAATAATTAGTAGAAAAACACTAAGCAATAATATGTATTTTGTTTTTTTAAATTTCTCTGAAATAATTATTAGAGGAATCATTCCAATAAACGAAAGTAATACTGCTGGAAGGTAAAGCTGCCAGTTATTAATCATACTGACTATTTGATTTTCCATAATAAGCAGTGGCATTACTATAAAGCCACTTGCAAGAATCAAATGCAATGAAAATACACTAAAATCTACTGCAATTAACTCTCTACTTAAAGTCTCTTTGAAGGCTCCAAAAGATAGTCGATAATAATTGATTGGCCTGGAGTGCTCAAGAGACACTACTATTAGCATAGCAATAATTGAGAGCAGACCTATAACCCAAAATAGCCCTGAAAGACCAATTCTTGAGGTTATTATTGGCCCAATAATTAATGAAAGCATAAATGCCGCGCCAATTTGAAAGCCAACAAATGCATTTGCCTTTGCTCGATTATCTTCAGATATGGAATCCGCTAAAAATGCCATTAACACAGCTGATATTGCCCCACCGCCCTGCAAAGCCCTACCAATAACTACAAATATGATATTAGAAGCAGTTGCTGCAATAATACTACCTATCAAAAAAATTAAAAGCCCTATGATTAGGATAGGCTTTCTTCCAAATCGATCAGAAAGATAACCAAAAGGTATTTGAAGCAGGGCTTGAGTAAGGCCATAAATCCCAATTGCCATTCCAATTAAAATGGGAGTTGAGCTATCATAATCGCCTGCATAAACGCTCATAACAGGAAAAAGCATAAATAAACCGAGCATTCTAATAGACATAATTAGCGAAACCTTTAAAGCAAATAGCCTTTCAGTCGAGTTCATAACTAAAGATATTATATTTTGACGCTAATCAATTGAGTAGTTTTTAAAATAACCAGGATAACTAGATGATAAAACTAGCCTTATATCACTTGCTAACTTTGTAGCATTTATTTGGTCATAGTTGTAAGCCATTAGATCAAGACCATCAGGAATAGAAGAGCTATTTGGATAATTCTCAATAATAAATTTTGACCGGTTTATTGCTGCAATATGTGAGCCAATTTTGGTATAGTATATGGCGACATAAAGCTCATGCCTTGCAAGAGTGTTCATAAGTTTAGCTAGCTTTTTACTCGCATCATTTGCGTATTTAGAGTTAGGAAAGGTATCAATTAAATCAACAAAGTAAGAATAAGCTTCACGAACACTGTCAACATCTCTCTGCGCACTATCCGTAACTAAATTGTCTAAAATTGAACTAGATTTATCTTCTGCAACTACACCTTTCAGATAGTAGGCATAGGGAGTAGAAGGGAGGTCAGGATATTTTTCAAT